>JBIPOH010000245.1:0-5068 GCA_044379435.1 Novosphingobium sp. | reverse complement strand
CAGCAACGCAGGTTCGAAGTTGTAGGTCGGCGCTTGCGCTGCAAGCACCGACAATGCGGCATGAGCCTCCACCATCCGCAGCCGCGCGGCATCATCGCTGCGCCCCAGCGCCTCTACCAGCACCCGCTGGGCCGCATCGATCGCGGCAAGGAGACGCTCCCGGTCCGGACGCTGCCCAAGCGCAGTGGAAAGCTCGGCCCGCAGCGCCAGATCGGGATCGCCTTCGATCACCAGACGGCGCATGATCTGCCAGGCACCGCCCAGATCGAGGGCGGCAAAGGCCAGCGCCGCCCCCGGTGCTCCGCCGCCTGCCGCAATTGCCGCGTCGAGCGCTGCGCCGCCGAGTTCAGGTGCGGCAGCGGTCAGCGCGTGGGCCAAGGCGTGTGCTTCCAGCGGATGAAAGCGCAGCACCGTGCAGCGCGAACGCACCGTGGGCAGCAGTCGCCCGATCTGGTGCGTAACCAGCAGGAAGAACGTGCCGGCGGGCGGTTCCTCCAGGCTCTTGAGCAGCGCGTTTACGGCAGCCTTCTCGAGGTCGTCTGCCGCATCGATGATCACGGCCCGCCTCGCACCGAGCGTCGGCCGGGTCACCAGCCTGCGCTGCATGGCGCGAATCTGGTCTACGCTGATGCTGCGCTTGCGGGTATAGGCCTTGCCTTCGTCGCGCTTCTTCGCTTCGTCGTCGTTGCTGGGCAGCGGTTCCAGCACATGGATATCGGGATGCGCACCGGGCGCGGGCTGCACCGCCCCGGGTTCGGCAACTAGTTCTGCGGCCGCCGCGCGCGCGAAGCTCGCCTTGCCCAGCCCCTCGCGCCCCGCAAGGATCCAGCCATGGTGCATGCGCTGCCCGCCCTGAGCCGCCCGCCAAGTGGCCCATGCCTCGTCGTGGCCGATCAGGCTGCTCATTGCGAGGCTACCGCCGCCATGACCCGCGCATGGACGGCGTCCGGCGCGCCCTCTGCCGCCACCACCGCAAACCGCTCCGGCTCTGCGGCGGCATAGCGCAGAAACGCTGCGGCCACCCGCGCGTGATAGTCTGCTGCGCGTCCGCCGATCCGGTCGAGCCCGCCCGCATCGCGCCGGGCCACGCGCGCTGCAGCTTCCGCAGGATCGAGCGTGAGCAGCAACGTGCAATCGGGCAGGAGCCCGGCGCTCCCGATGCGGTGCAGGGTGAGGATATCGGCATCATCCAGCCCGCTGCCGCCGCCCTGGTAGGCCCGGCTGCTATCGAGATAGCGATCACACACCACCCAGGCCCCGCGCGCCAGTGCCGGGCGGATCAGCGTCTCGACATGGTCCGCCCGCGCAGCAGCAAACAGCAGCGCTTCGGCCCGCGCGCCGAAACCCGGCCCTTGCGTGTCCAGCAGCAGCGCCCGGATCGCCTCGGCGCCCGGCGTGCCGCCCGGCTCGCGCGTGGTGACCACCTCCAGCCCGCGCGCGCGCAAGGCCTCGGCCAGCAGGCGGCTCTGGGTCGATTTGCCGACCCCTTCCCCGCCCTCGAACACGATGAAGCGCCCGCTCATCTGGTGCCTTTCATTGGCCGATCATCGCCAACAAACCGTTGCGCAGCCGCGCCAGCGCGCCCGCCTGTGGTACATCTGCGCCCGCCACCAGCGGCAACCTGGTCTCGCCCTCGCCCGGCACGCGCACGATCAGGCTAGCCACGCTGTCACCCCTCTTGATCGGTGCGCGCAGCGGCCCCTTGTAGCGCAGGCTCAGCGTGTAGCCCGCCCGCTGGCCGCGCGGCCATGTCAGCGCCAGCGGGTGCGGCGTGACGAGTGACACCTCGCGCGCTTCCCCGCCCTGCACCTTTGCCTTGCCGATCTGTGCTCCCTTGGCAAACAACGGGTGCGCCTCGAACGCGGCGAAGCCCCATTCGAGGAAATCGCGGGATTCGCGCGCGCGCACTTTGCCGTTGTCGTATCCGCCAACCACCATCATCAACCGCCGCCCGTCCCGCATCGCGGAGCCGACAAGGCCGTAGCCTGCCTCGTTGGTGAACCCGGTCTTCACACCATCAGCGCCCGCCACGTGACCATAGAGCGGATTGTGATTGCGCTGCTCGATGCCCCTGAATTTCAGGCGCTCGTGCCCATAGAACCGGGCGTAAAGGTCGGGATGCCGAGTGATCAGCGCGGTGCTTAGCGTCGCGAGATCGGCGGCGGAAACATAAGTCGCGCCTTCGTCCATCCAGCCATTGGGCGTGTTGTAGTGGGTGTCCTTCATGCCAAGCTGCTTGGCCGCCTCGTTCATCATCGCGGTGAACGCCGGAACATTGCCCGCCGCGCCCTCGGCCAGCACGACACTGCCATCGTTGGCCGAAACCGTGACAATGCCCTCCAGCAGTTCGGCCACCGAGGTATCACTGCCATCGGCCAGAAACATCGTGCTGCCCACCCGGTGCCACTTGGCGAAAGCCTCGTGGCTCATGCGAATGCGCTGGTCCAGCTTCAGCTTGCCGGCCTTGATCAGCTCGAACGCCACATAGCTGGTCATGATCTTGGTAAGCGAGGCCGGGACGAAGCGCCGGTGCGATTCCCGTTCGAACAGGACCTTGCCGCCATTCACATCGATCAGCAGCGCGATCGGCGCGGTGATCTCGGGCATGGCCGCAGCCGCTTTCGCAGCCGCAGGCAGCTCAGGTGCTGCAGCTTGCAGCGGCAAGGCAGCCAGCGCCGCGATCACGACGGTGGTGATGATCTTCGTATCCAAGCGCAAACCCCATGACGTGCGGGACCGCGCGCCGGACTGATCAGTCGCGCACGATCCGCGCACCGGCATAGCCCGCAGCGCGCGCCTTCGCCAGTCCGCGCTCCGCCTCATCCCCGGCGGCGAAGGGGCCGCTGCGCACGCGCCAGAGCGATCCTGCCTTGACGATGGAACCGCCAGCCTTGCGCGCTGCGGCCTCCGCATTGCCGCGCTGGGCAAAGGCGCCGATCTGCACATGGTAGGCTGCCGCCGCCGTTCGCGTGGCCGGAACGGCGGCCGGAGCAGGAGCCGGAGACGGCGCGAGGGCCGTAGCGGCTCGCTCAGGCCGGACTGCGGCAACCGGCGCAGGCTTCATCACCGGCTTCGGCACGGTGGCAGACTTCGAACCTGGCTTTGCGGGCCCCGGATTGGCCGCAGGCAGAGCCGGTTTGGAGGCCTTGCCAGCCATCACTTCGGCAGGGTTGATCGACACCGGCAGTTCGCCCACCGGCGGCTCAAGCCCAAGCTTGCGGCGAAGCGCCGCGAGCAGGCCGGGCGGCGTATCCATCCGCTGCGGCGCCGCCTGTCCGGTGCGCAGCACGGCGCGCTCCGTTTCCGGGGGATTCACGCGGCGCACCCGCACCGGAACCTGCTCCGCAGCTGCCGGAAAGCCAAGCTGCGCCCAGGCCATGGGCGATAATGCCAGCAGCGCTGGGCCGCTCATCGGCCCGCGCTGATCGATGCGCACCACGATCGTGCGGCCGCTATCCAGCGCAGTCACCTCGACATAGCTCGGCACCGGCAGCGTGCGGTGCGCACCGCTGATTCGGGCGCCCGTGGCGGCTGCATCGAAAAGCACGGCCTTGCCCACCGCGTCGTAGTTCAGCGTGTCAGCAGGCGTATAGGTAACCCCGTCCACATCGAACGGCGCGCCCAGCGTGACCGGATAATCACCGGCCGGTCCGGTCAATTCGGGTGCAGCCTCCTGGCGGCTGCGCGCATCGGCCGTGCCGGAGACCAGTCCCGGGCCCAGCGCCAGCACCATGGCCAGCGCCAGCACGCCGGAATTCCTGTTAACGGGCAATTTCATCAGCCAGAAGTCCCACCGAGAGGGCGTAGAGATTCGAGCAGTTGTAATCGAGGATGACTCGATAATTTCCGGTTAGCAGGTATGCAGTTTGCCCCGGCCCATCGGGTTCGAGCAGACTGGCCAACGTGTCGTCGGGCAATGTCGGGGCACGCGGCATCACCCCAAGCGCCTTCCACTCGCGCACCGTCTTCCACTGCGAATGGCGCGCGAACACCTGCGGACAGCGCGGGCTGGCCAGCGCCGTGCCCAGTGCCGGCCGGTCGAGCGGAGCGGTCACATCGGCGGCGACACCCCAAGCCTCGCCTGGCCGCCAACCGGCGTCGCGGAAATAGTTGGCTATGGAGGCCAGCGTATCGCGGCGGCTGGCCCAGATATCGGCAAACCCATCACCGTCGCCATCCTGCGCCACGCGCAAATAGACGCTGGGGAGGAACTGCGGATTGCCAAAGGCCCCCGCCCAGCTGCCCACCAGCTTGGCGCGCGGCACGCCCCGGTCCACCATCTTGAGCAGGGCAATGAATTCCTCGGCAAACAGCGCCCGCCGCCGCCCTTCATAGGCCAATGTCGCCAGCGAACGCGCCAGATCAAAATCGCCGGTGTAGGACCCGTAATTCGTCTCATGCCCCCAGATCGCCAGCACGATGCTGGGCGGCACACCGTAGCGCTGCTGCACCTCAGCGAGATAATCCGCCGAAGCGGCATACTGCCGCCGTCCGCCGCCAATTCGCGCGGCATCCACGTGGGTGCGGCGATAGCCCGCAAAGGCCGGAATGGATGACGAGGTCCCTGGCTGCGCGCGGTCGAGCGCAATCACGCGCGGGTTTTCGGTCAGCCCGGCCATGACGGAGGCAATCGTCGCCTCACGCACGCCCTCGGCCCGGGCCTTGGCGGCCAGATACTGAAGATAGCCCTGAAATCCGCCGCCCGTTGGAGCCACTCCAGTTGGAAACACTACAGCCGCAGGGGCCCCGCCTGCCCCTGCATCCTGCGCCAGATTGCCCTGCGCTCCCGCCGGGCCGGAAAGCAGCGCCAGCACCAGCGCAGCAAGCCCTGCCCGCCATACGGCAAGGGCTCCGGGCACTCGAGAGCGGATCGGCTGCATCATCACGCTCGACAGTCGCACAGCAAGGCCGCGCTGGGAATCCCTCAATCGATAAAACGCGGGCAATCTACCGCTCCGCCGCGCAAAACCGCTTTGCGACCCGCCGCAGGCCCGCTATCGGCAAACCCACGCGCGTCGTGGCGCACGGACAGGTGGCCGAGTGGTTTAAGGCAGCGGTCTTGAAAACC
>JBIPOH010000030.1:0-17006 GCA_044379435.1 Novosphingobium sp. | reverse complement strand
CCCTGCGGTCAACATCGTGGCGCCGATCTCCATCGTAGGCTGCGTCTACCTGTTCTTTAGCCTCTCCGGGCCGACGATCGCGCTGTTCTTCGGCTGGGCGGTCGTGGGGCTCGTGGTTTACTTCACCTACAGCCGCAATAGCAGCCATGTCGGGCGCGGCCTTGTGGAAGTGCACGAGGATGACAGCGACATTCCGCCGCAGCCGGTGCCGCCGATCAGCTGATTGCACCGCAATGGGCTAGGCAAAGGGCCGCTTCCCCCCGGGAGGCGGCCCTTTTGCATGGAAGGGCAGGAGCGGCGGAGAGGCGCTTGCATGACAGGAGAATAAGAACATAATGGGAACATGAACCGAATCGAAGCCCGTTCCGAAGTCCATGTTCTTTCCCCGCCGCTGCCTGCCGGATTGCGGCGCGGGCCTGCGTTCCGCGCGCTGTCCGGCGCCCAATCGGCGCGCTGGCAGCCGGGGCGCGCCACTGCTTGCCGCCACACCGAAGTCTTTGCCGCCGCCGGGGAGGCAAGCGGGGCCGCGCTGGCGCTGGCCCTCGCGCGTGATGCCCGGAATGCCGATGCGCTGGCTGATGAGGGGGACCAGCGCCCCTGGCTCTGGGTGCAGGACAAGGCGGCGCTGCGGCTTTCGGGGCGGCCCTATCGCCCCGGCTTGCCCGAGCATCTGCGCCACCGCCTGATCCATGTTGCCGCCGCCACGCCGGAGGACGCGCTGTTCGCGCTGGAAGAAGGGCTGCGCTGCCGCGATCTGGCGTTCGTGATCGGCGAAATCGCGGGCAATCCTCGTGCGCTCGATTTCACTGCCTCGCGCCGCCTCAGCCTTGCGGCGGAAAAGCACGGCACTGCGCTGTGGCTGGTGCGGCTGGATGCGCGGGCCGATCTCGGCTCGGCGCGGATGCGCTGGCGCGCCGCTGCTGCCGCTTCGCCGCCGCCGCGCTGGAATCCGCAGGCGCCGGGGCGGCCCGCATGGCAGGCGGAGCTGTTCCGCGCCCACACCTTTCAACCCGGACACTGGACATTGCGCGATGACGGCAACGCTCTCACCGCCGCTCCCATCACAAACCCCGGCGCGCCGGATCATGGCGATCTGGTGCACGGGATTGGCGCTCGATCGCTGGCGGCTGGCTGAAGGCTGCGCAGCGGGAGCAGGGGCAGACGCTGCTCCCCTCGCGCTGATTGCCGAAACCGCGCATGGCCCGCGCATCGCGGCGGTGAATGCCGCCGGGGCAGAGCAGGGCGTGCGCGCGCACGCGATGCTGGCAGATGCACGCACACTCTGCCCCGCGCTCGCCGTGCGCCCGGCCGATCCTGCCGGAGACCGTGCGTTTCTGGAAAACCTCGCGCTCTGGGCGCAGCGCTGGGGGCCATGGTCCGCGCTCGATCCGCCCGATGGCCTGATCGTCGATACGACCGGGGCTGCCCACCTGTTCGGCGGAGAAGCTGCGCTGCTGGCCGATGCGCGCGTGCAGCTTGCCCGGCGCGGCCTTCTGGCGCGTGCGGCGATTGCGCCCACGGCAGGCGCTGCCTGGGCCCTCGCGCATTACGGCCCCGATGGCGCGGTGCTCGCAGGCGACGCCATGCTGGAACGCCTCGGCCCGCTCCCGGTCGCGGCACTGCGGCTCGATGACGACGTCCTGCTCCTGCTGCGACGCCTTGGCCTCAAACGGCTGGAGGATCTGGCGGGCATCGGGCGTGAAGCGCTGGCCCGGCGCTTCCGCACGCGCCGTTCGCCCGGTGCGAACCCGTTGGTGCGGCTCGATCAGCTTCTTGGCCGCGTGCCCGAACCGCTGCTGCCGGTTATCGCGGTGGAGCAACCCATGGTGCAGCGCCGCTTGATGGAACCCATCCGCCACCGCGCGCTGCTCGACCGCGTGGTTGCCGATCTGGCAGAGGACATGGCGCGCGCACTCGAAGCGCGCGGGGAAGGCGCACGGCGGATCGAACTGGCGGCGTGGAAGGTCGATGGCGATGTGCTGGTGCGGCGGCTGGAAATGGCCGCCGCCACGCGCGATCCCGCGCATGTCTGCCGTCTGTTCGCGGCGCGGCTCGATGACCTCGATGCGGGCTTCGGGATCGAACTGGTGCGCCTTCTCGCCCCATGGACCGAGCCGCTGGCGCTGGCGCAGGCTGATCTTGATGCTGCGGTAGAGCGCCATGGCACCAGCCTTGCCGCCTGCATCGACCGGTTGACGGTGCGATTGGGCGAGGGAGCCGTGCGCCGCCCGCTGCCGCATGCCAGCCACTTGCCCGAACGCGCGCAGCGCTGGGTACCGCCGCTGGCGCCGCAGCCCGGCCTTCAGGAAGACTTCGCCTTCCACGAACGCCCGCTGAAGCTGCTCGACCGGCCCGAGCCCATCGCGGTGATCTACGAAGCGCCGGACGGGCTCCCCCGCCTGTTCCGCTGGCGCGGCGGCGTCCACGAGATTGCCCGCGCCGAAGGGCCGGAACGCATCGCGCCCGAATGGTGGCGCGAACGCTCCACCGTGCGCCTGCGCGATTACTACCGGATCGAGGACAGCATGGGCCGCCGTTACTGGATCTATCGCCACGGCCTGCCCGGCGATGGGCGCGGCGGTGCGCCTGAATGGTTCCTGCAGGGCCTCTGTGCCTGATACGCCGCTCACCCCGGCGCGGCGGCATGTCACGCCTGAAGACGATGCCGCGAGCCCGCCCACCCGCGCGCCCTTCATCGAGCTTGGCCTTGTCACCTGCTTCTCGTTCCTGCGCGGCGCGTCCGATCCGGTCGATCTCGTGCTGGCCGCGCACCGCCTCGGCTATGATGCGGTTGCCGTGGCGGATGCCAATTCGATGGCGGGCGTGGTGCGCATCCATGGTGAGGCCAAGGCGCTGGGCCTGCGCCCGGTGATCGGCTGCCGGATCGAGACCACCGAGGGCCTCGCCTTCCTCGCCTATCCCGAAACCCGCGCTGCCTATGGCCGCCTCTGCCGCCTGATTTCCGCTGGCCGCATGGCCCGGCCCGATGGCGAATGGCAGGCCAAGGGGGTGTGCGAGATCGACCTTGCGATGCTGGCCGCGCACAGCGAGGGCGTCCACCTCGTGCTGCTGCCGCCGGGTGATCTGGAGCAGGTGTTTACAGCCCGGATCGCCAGCAATGTCGTACCTTTGCGTGAGGGGCAGGCGCCAGCCATCAACCTGCTGTCCCTGCCTTTTCCCGCGCTTGTCCCCCATCTTGTCCACAGCCTGCCCACCATGCGCCACATGGCCGCAAGCTATCTCTACAGCGGCGATGATATCGCGCGGATCAATGCGCTCGATGCCATGGCCCGGGAGCACGGCCTTGCGCTCCTCGCCACCAACGACGTCCATTATCATGAGGCAGCGCGGCGGCCCTTGCAGGACGTGATGACCGCGATCCGCCACAAGATCACCGTCGCGCGCGCCGGGCATCTGCTGCATCCCAATGCCGAGCGGCACCTCAAATCGCCGGAAGAAATGCTCCGTCTGTTCGAGCGCTGGCCCCATGCCATCCGCGCCGCGCGCGATCTGGCGGATGCCAGTCAGTTCAGCCTCGACGAACTCAGCTACGAATACCCGGAGGAAATTTGCCCCGAAGGCCGCACCCCGCAAGACTGGCTGGAGGAGCAGACCTGGGCCGGGGCAGAGGGCCGCTATCCCTCCGGCGTGCCCGAAAGCGTCAGCACGACGCTCATCCGCGAGCTGGCGCTGATTGCCAAGCTGAACCTCGCAACCTACTTTCTGACCATCAAGGATATCGTTGATTTCGCGCGGTATCAGGATCCGCCGATCCTGTGCCAAGGGCGCGGGTCTGCGGCCAATTCGGCGGTGTGTTATTGCCTTGGCATTACTGCGGTGGACCCTGCGCGCCACGCCCTGCTGTTTGATCGGTTCATTTCCGAGGAGCGCAAGGAGCCCCCCGATATCGACGTCGATTTCGAGCATGAGCGGCGCGAGGAAGTGATCCAGTACATTTACCGCCGCTATGGCCGCCAGCGTGCCGGGCTCTGCGCCACGGTGATTCACTACCGCCCGCGGATGGCGATCCGTGAAGTGGGCAAGGCGATGGGCCTCACCGAAGACGTCACCGCTGCGCTGGCGCGCACCGTGTGGGGCGGGTGGGGCAGCGAGGTGGCCGAGCGGAACGTGGAACAGGCAGGGCTTGATCTCAGTGATCCGCACTTAAAGCGGGTTCTGAAATTGACCGAGCAGATGATTGGCATGCCGCGCCATCTCTCGCAGCATGTCGGCGGCTTTATCCTCACGCAGGGACCGCTGACCGAGACGGTGCCCATTGGCAATGGCGCCATGGCGGACCGCAGCTTCATCGAATGGGACAAGGACGATATCGAGGCATTGGGCATCCTCAAGGTCGATGTTCTGGCGCTGGGTATGCTGACCTGCATCAGGAAGTGCCTTGATCTCTTGGGCGCGCATCATGGCCGCGACCTCACGCTCGCCACGGTGCCGCGTGAGGACCCGGAGACCTATGCGATGCTGCGCAAGGGCGATTCGCTGGGGGTGTTTCAGGTGGAAAGCCGTGCGCAGATGAACATGCTGCCGCGCCTGCGCCCGCGCGAGTTTTATGATCTCGTGATTCAGGTCGCCATCGTTCGCCCCGGGCCGATTCAGGGCGATATGGTGCACCCCTATCTCAGGCGGCGGCGGGGGGAGGAGGCTGTCAGCATTCCAGCCCCCGGCTCGGCGCATGGCCCGCCGGATGAGCTTTCCTCGATCCTTGGCCGAACGCTGGGCGTGCCGATCTTTCAGGAACAGGCAATGAAGATCGCGCTCGATGCCGCCAAGTTTTCGGGTGCGGAGGCCAATCGGCTGCGCAAGGCCATGGCCACCTTCCGCAGCCGGGGCATGGTTGACGAGTTGCAGGACATGATGGTCGAACGCATGACCGCGCGCGGCTATGACCGCGATTTCGCGCAGCGCTGTTTCAACCAGATCCGGGGTTTTGGCGAATACGGCTTTCCCGAAAGCCACGCCGCCAGCTTCGCGCACCTTGTTTACGTTTCGAGCTGGCTGAAGTGCCACTATCCAGCGGCGTTCGCCTGCGGCCTGCTCAATTCGCAGCCGATGGGCTTCTATGCGCCTGCGCAGATCGTGCGCGATGCGGCGGAGCATGGGGTGGCGGTGCTGCCGGCGGATGTGAACCGGTCGCTGTGGGACTGTACGTTGGAGCGGGGGGGCGATGTGCTCCGCCTCGGCCTCAGGCAGATTGACGGCCTCCCGGAACATGCCGCCGCCGCGCTCGTTTCTGCGCGTGAGGCGGGCGGGACATTCACCGATGTCGGGGCCTTGAAGGCGCGCGCCGGGCTTTCGCCGGCCATGATCGAGCGGCTTGCGGCGGCGGATGCGCTGGGCACGCTCGGTCTTTCGCGGCGGCAGGCGTTGTGGGAGGCGCGCAGCCTGATCGCCGCGCCGCCGCTGCCGCTGTTTGCCGCCGCCGATGCGCGCGAGGAGGGGGCGGAGCGCGCGCGCACCCGCCTGCCGGCCATGCCGCTTTCCGAAGAAGTCGTCGCCGATTACCAGACGCTGCGGCTCTCCTTGAAAGCGCACCCCATGGCGTTCCTGCGCGCCGACCTTGCCGAGCGCGGCTTCGTGCGCGCCGCCGATCTGCGCGCCCGCAAGGTGCGTTCGATGGTCCGTGTGGCGGGCGTGGTGCTGGTGCGCCAGCAGCCGGGCAGCGCCAAGGGGGTGTGCTTCATCACGTTGGAGGACGAAACGGGCGTGATCAACCTCGTGATCTGGCCCGATCTGAAAGAGAAGCAGCGCAGCGTGGTGATGGGGGCGCGGCTGATGGAAGTGCGCGGCCGCGTGGAATACGACGACGAGGTGGTCCACGTGATCGCCCAGCACCTGACGGATGCAAGCGAGGGGTTGGCGCGGCTGTCTGATGATGCACTCCAGCCTGCCATGGCCCGGGCGGACGAAGTGAACCGGCCCGTGGCGGGAAGGGTGCCGCCGCCTGCGCGCAGCCATCCGCGCAACGTCCGCGTGATCCCCAAGTCCCGCGATTTTCACTGAAGGCATCTGCCACAATTGCGCCGCGAGCCCGGCCTAGGCGCGGTGCATGGAGATCATCAGACTGACCGCCGACGACGCGCCGCGCTTCCTCGCGCTGCGCCGCGCCATGTTCGATACCGAAGCGATGAGCTTTCGGGGCGCCGCTGCCGATGATGCCGCGCTGGGCGAAGCGGCATGGCGCGAGCGGCTGGTGCGCGATCATGTCCTTGCCCTCGTGGAGGATGGCGAATGGCTGGCTTTCGGCGGGCTCAGCCGCCTTGCGGGCGCGAAGCTCGATCACAAGGGCCTCGTCTGGGGCATGTATGCACTGCCCGCCGCGCGCGGCACCGGCGCGGCCGCGCGCATCCTCGATGCCTTGGAAGACGCCGCCCGCGCCCTCGGCCTGCGCCAGCTGCAGCTAACCCTCATGGCCGACAACGCCCGCGCCAAGGCACTCTACGAACGCCACGGCTACGTGCTCTATGCGCTCGAGCCGGACTCGGTGCGCCGCGCCGATGTTTATGCCGACGAAGCGCTGATGTGGAAGCGGCTGTAGAGCTTCAGGTCCGCAGCCGCTCGATCCCCTGCGCCAGCACCACATAGAGCTTGCCCATGTCGGAGGACAGCAACGTCACACCCAGCGCGTGGCCGTCGCGCGTGGAGAGTAGCTGGCGCAGCATGGCTTCGAAATCGTGGATATAGCGGTTCACATGGCCGCGGAACTCGGTGTCGGCTTCGTAGTGCTGCTGCACCGCGCGCGCCTCGGCGTTGTCGAGCAGGCTGACCGCGCGGCGCGTGAAGATGCCGCGATCACCGCGCAAGTATGAGGCCCAGGCGGTTTCCGAGACGTCCGCCGAGAGCACTTTGGCGATATCGATCGCGGCGGAATTGAGCGATTCGGTGATCAGCGCAGTGCGGCGGGCGAAGTCGTTGTCGACCTGCTCTTCGGCGCGTTCGCGGGCGCGGGCGACGCGGTTTTCGAGATTGCCGGCGAGCTCGTCCACCTTGGCCAGCTGATCGCGCATCTGGATCGCGGTCTCGCGGCTGGCGGCAGCAGCGCTGTCGATGGCTTCCTCAAGCCGCGCGACAAGCTCGGCCCCTCGGCCTTGCAGCACGCGGACGATGGCGCCGGAAAGCTGCCCGTCGATATCCTGCGAAAGGGCCTGGGTATCTTCGCGCGCGGCGGCGAGCAGGGTGCGCACTTCGGCCAGCCGCGCTTCCTGTTCGGCACTTTGCGCCGCGAGTGTCTTGTGCATCCGCGCCAGTTCCGTCGTGGCAGACTTGAGGCCGGATCGCGTGCTGTCGACATCCTGAGCAAGGGCGCGTCCGGTCTCTCCCGCTTCGCCCAGCGCGGTGCGCATCCGGTCGATCCGGCTTTCGAACTGGCCAAGCTCGGTTTCGGCGCTGCCCAGCGCAGCAGGCAGCACGGTGCCGGCATGGTCTCCGCCCGCCTGGATCAGCTCCAGCAGCCGCACGGCCGAATCGGTCAGCGTGCCGATATGTCCGTCGGTGCCCGCCAGCGCCTCGCGCATGCTGGTCAGCCGCTGGTTGAGCGCGGCCAGTGCGTTGTCGATGGTCGCGGCAGCGGTATCTCCCGCTTCGCCCGATGTCTTGAGCACGCCGCTGAAGGCTGCAACTTGTGCGGCGATGGTATCGCATTGCTGGCCGAGCGCGCGCGCCTCTTCGAGCTGGCGCTGACGCTGCGCTTCGACGGCCGTATCGAGATCGGCAAGCTTGCGGGCAAGGGCGTCGGCTGCTTCGGCCCCGGCGGTGGCCATCGCGCCGCGCCGTTCGCTGATCGCGCTGTCCAGTTCTGCAAGGCTCTGCTTCAGCGCGGCGCGCTGCTCGGCAGAGGCGACTTCGAGATTGGCGCGGCGTGCGGCGATCTGTCCGTCGAGCGTCGTGGCATCTTCGGCAAGGCGGCGAGTGAGATCCGTGGCGCTTTCCTCGAAGGCTGCGAGCCGGTCGCGCGAGGCGGAAATCAGCGTCTCGTGCTCGCTCTCCAGCGCTGAGATCGCGCCCTGCAGCGCTGCCAGCTGGCTCTCTGCCCGGTCGGCAAACTGGCCCAGCGCAGTCTCTTCCGCGCCAGTGAGCGAACGGCTGAACGCGCTGCTTTCGGCGCGCATCGCGGCAAAGCGGGCGCCGAGCGCAGCAAGCGTATCTTCCTCACTCTGGATGATCGCTTCGCGCTGGCGCACAAGCCCTTCATTCAGTGCATCGGCCCGTGCGCGGATTGCGGCCAGTGCGGCGACTTCCTCGGCATCGAGGCGCTGGCGGTGCTCTTCAGCACCTTGTTCCAGCGCGGCAAGGCGAGCGTCGCTGTGCTCGGTAATCCGCGCCGCGCTTTCCTCGAACGCGGCGAGCGCGGCATCAACCCGTTCGCGCACCGTGGCGACCTGCCGCTCGCTGGCCAGGCCGAACTCGTTGAGCCGCTGGAAACCCGCCGCAAGGTCTTCCAGCTGGACGTGGGCTGTCCGCCCGGCATTGGCGATGGTGTTGGTGACATCCTTGGCCGAGTTGGCAATCACCGGAAGCTGCCCGCGCAGCTTTTCCATGTTTTCGAGCGCATGATCGGAAACGGTGCCGATCCGGTCAACCTGCTCGCCATTGTCGGCAATCAGCGCCTGCAGCTGTTCGGCGCTGCCGCTGATCCGCTCCACCGCGATGCGCCCCAGCGATTCCAGATCGCGGCCCTGTGCGGCGATGAAATCCCGCGCGAGCGCCAATTCGGTGTTCACCCCGGTCAACCGGCGCTCAAGTCGCTGGGCTTCGAGCGCCAACAACTGCGCGGCATCGCCGAAGCGCGCGGCTTCGCGGCGGCTGTTGCGGCGTATCAGCAGCAAAGTGACCATGATCAGCAGCACTGGCGATGACCAAGCTGAAACCAGCCCCGTCCACACGGACAGCGGCTGCGGCGCGCTGAGGGTGGCAAGATTTGCTATGACGAAAGCGCCGCTCCACGTCGCCGCCAGGGCGGCGCCAAGCGCGAGGCCGAGCCACTCGCGCTCTAGCCGGGGGGCGGCTTGCTCGGCATCGTCCCACATCGGTTCGCCGCCTTCACCGGTGGGAGAGATGGTCCAGCCGCCTTCGTTTGTGGCTTCGGCCCCGGATTCATCGGATGATTCAGCCGACAATGCCGCTGGCGCGGGAAGTGCGGTGCCATCTTCCAGGCCGCCTTCGATGGCGATGATCTTTCTGCCCCCTGACATGCCTGCTTGCCTAACACACTTCGGCCTGCCGCTTAAAGCCAGCTTAACCCATTACCGATATTTACTCGGTATGGCTTACCTAGGCGATGCGATTGATGCCCACCTCGCGGCGGCGACCGGAGACGACGCGGCGCTGTTTCGCGAACTGCGCGCAGCTTTTGTCGAAAGTGCGCGTCGGCAAGTCGATCTGCTCGGCCGCGCGCGGTGCGATGGCAACTGGCAAATGGCGGCGCAGCGCCTGAAAAGTCTTGCCGCGACGTTTCATGCAGCCGATCTGATCGCGCTGGCAGATGAGGCCCTGTGCGGCGCTCCGGGCGATCCGACCGTGCTTCGCCGCCTTGCAGAAGCCATCGATTCCATCGAACCCACCGGCTGAAACGCCGCCGCGCTTGGCATGGCGGCCGGGCGGCCCTAGCATAGGGCAAAGGGAGGTCGCCGCCTTGCGGGTCGCATTGCTGTCATTGATGGACGCCGTTCAGGGCGAAGCGCAAGAGCTGCGCGGGTTGCTGCCGATCGGCGGCCGCTCGATCCTGCGCCACCAACTGGGGCTGGCGCTGGCACTGGGCTGCGCGCGCATCGTCGTGCTGGCGGAAACGCTGACCGGGGATCTGGTGGCGCTCCAGCATGCCGCCGAAGCCGGGGGCGCGCGGTTCCATGTGATCGCGGCGGCCCGCGCACTGGCCCCACTGGTAGCGGCAGAAGACGAACTGCTGGTGCTGGGCGAAGGGCTGCTCGCCATGCCCGAAGACGCGCTGCGCCTGCTGGCCGATGGGCCAGTGGTGCTGACGGTTCCGGTCGAGACGGGCTTGCCGCTGGGCTTCGAGCGGATCGACATCAACAACGCCGGGGCCGGGGCAATGCTGCTTCCCGGCAAGCTGGTGGCGGCGCTGGGCGATCTGCCGGGCGACTGGAACCCGGGTTCGGCCCTGCTGCGCATCGCCTCGCAGGCGCGCGTCGTGCAGCGCGAACTGCCCGGACTGATGCTCGATCAGGGGCGGTGGCGGCTGATCCGCGACGAAGCCGAGGCGCACCGCGCAGAGCCGGGCTGGATCAGGCTCCACACTGCAGGCGCGCAAATCCGCTCGCCCGGCGCGTGGCTCGCTGCTGCCGTCGTGCGGATGCTTGGCCCGGCGCTGCTCCATGCCGGAACCAGGCCCTATGTGATTGCGCTCGGCGCCGTGATTCTGGCGCTACTCGGCACAGGGGCGGGCTGGTTCGGCTGGTGCGGGCCGGGCTTTGCCATGCTGGCACTGGCCTGGCTGGTGCATCAGGGCGCTGCCCTGCTCGCCCGGGTCGAACGCGATTCGCTGCTGGCCTGGTCCGGCGGTGCTCCGCTCGACATGCTGGCCGAATGGGTGCTCGACGGCATGTTCATCACCTTGTGCGCCTGGCGCAGCGAGATCCCGGCCGTTGCCGGTGTGCCATGGGGCATAGCGTGGTTCCCGCCCGTGACGCTGTTCCTGCTGCTGCGCCTGCTCCGCCAGTTGCAGCCTGACGAGGCGTGGACATGGTGGCTCAAGGATCGGTTCCTTGTCGGGGTGCTGCTGGCGGGCAGCAGTGTCCTCCTGCCTTTCGATTTCGTGCTGCGTGTGCTGGTTGTCACGCTGATGGTGACCGGACTGGTGCTGGCCGGGCGCGGCGATGGGCTGCAGGCGGTTCCGCCGGGCGTATCCCGGCCATGATGATCGGCGCCCGCCCGCGCGGTGCCTGCGGCGTTCACGCGGCGCTATTCTTGCGGCTGCCAGTTTCTAACCCCGCATTAACCAGGCTGGGCTAAGTCTGGTGAGAATGGTCGTTCCTGCATCCTCCGGCGCCTCGGCAAGCGCGCTCCCGCTGCCGCTGGTGGAGGACCTCGCCGCTGCGCGCGGTGCGGTGGCCAATGTCGTGCCGATCCTGCGCCACCTGCTGCGCAGCGACGACAATTCGATCTTCAGCGATGAAATCGTGACGCGGGTGCGCGGGCTGTTTCTGGATATAGCGCGCCAATTGGTCATCGCTCTGGCCGAGGCGGCAGGCCATGCCGAGCCGGAAGGCTGGGCGCATCAGGCTGCGGGCGAACTGGCCCATGGGCTGGCCGATAACCCGGTGTTTCTGGAGCATTTTCATACCCTTGCGCTGGAATGGCAATGGACCGCGCGGCTTGAGCGCAGCTGCGGGGTCGATCCGGTGCTGCCGCCTCTGGTGCAGGCGCGGATGGCCAGCTCTGATCGCCAGATCTCTGCCGGCGCCATGGATTTCCTCACCGCGCAGGCCCGTTTCTGCCAGAACCAGCGGCGCATGCAGCTGCCGCTCGAAGAACTGCCCAAAGACTTGCTGCATATCGCGCTCGTCACCTTGCGTGCGCATGTCGGCACGGATGGCAAGGTCGATTCCTACGCCCTCATCGCGGAGCGCAGCGTGCGCAGCCGGATTGACGAGGCGCGTGCGCGCCTTCTCCGGATGGACCGGCTGCTCGATGCCATGGGCGAGGGTGCAGGCGCCGCGCTCGCGATCGACAAGGCTGGCGTTTCCCTGTTCCTCACGGCCTTGGCGCGCGGCGCCGGGCTTAGCCGTGAGGCCGCGATCATGGCGACAGTCGACAGCCAGTTGCCGCGCCTCGTGCTGGCGCTGCGTGCCTGCGGCCTTGCTCCCAGCGCGATTGCCGCCACTGCGCTTGCGCTGCATCCCGCGGCGCGGCTTCCCGATGGCTGCGCAGACATCAGCCCCGCCGATGCTGCCGCCCTGCTGGCCCAAGACGGAGACGCACGGTGAGCGCCGTGCGTGAACAGGGCGCCGCGCCGAACAGCCCTGATGGGCTGATTCGTGCGCGCACCGATGGCGCAGACCGGCTGGTTGCCGCAGACGAGCCGCTGGCTGGCCTTCAGCTGCGCAGCGGCGGCACGGTCCCCGGCGAGATTGCGCTGCCAGCGCTTCTGGCGCTCGTGCGCCGGGTGCGCCGCACCCGCCAGCCAGCCTTGCGGACCATCCTGTCGGTGGACGAAGGACGCGCCATCAGCGCTCTTGCGCAAGTCACGCCGGAAGGCGATGGCACCGCGATTGCGCTCAGCCACTGGCAGATCGGCGATGAGCCAGCCGCTGATGTGCCGGTGCCGGAAGACCTGCTGCGGCACCTCGCCGAAGCGGAAATCTTCCTTGACGATGCGCAGCGCGTGATCGCGGGCGACGTGCGCGCAGCCGATCTTGCCGAGTTGGCCGCCGCGCTGGAGACGGGCCGGGGGCGCTACTGGACCGATCTTGTCAGAATTGCCCGGGTCAGCGACATCATGACCGCGCGGCAGGGGCCATTGCACTGGCGTCTCCTCGATGATGCGCCGTTCTCGGTCGAAGGTTCGACCCGCCGCTGGCGCGCCCGGCTGCTGCCACGCGCACAGGGCGGATTTGTCCTGCTTGCCATTCCCGAGGCAATCGAGGCCTTGCCGTCCACGCCCAAGCCTGCAGAGGCGAAGGCCCAGGACGAGCCGGGCTGGAACCGCCTGCTGGGCCGCGATCTGGCACCCGCGTTGCGCCAGCCGATCACGCGCATCATCGCCAATGCCGAAACGATCCGCACCCGGCTGGCCGGGCCGCTGTCGGATCAATATGCCGGATACGCGCAGGACATTGCCGATGCCGGGCGTCATCTGATGAGCCTGATCGAAGACCTTGCCGATCTCGAAGCGGTGGAGGCGCCGGGCTTTGCGCCCGCGCCCGATCACATCGATCTGGCGGACTGCGCGCGGCGCACAGCTGGCATCCTTTCGGTGCGCGCGGCCGAGCGCGGGATCACGCTGCGCACGCCGGAGCCGGACGCGTGCGTTCCTGCCATCGGCGAGTTCCGCCGCGTGCTGCAAGTGCTGCTCAACCTCGTCACCAATGCCATCCGCTACAGCCCGGAGGGCTCGGTCGTCACGCTGGAGGCTGGTCAGGGCGAGCAGGGACCGTGGCTTGCGGTCGAGGATGAAGGGCAGGGGCTATCGGCCGAACAGGCGGCGCGCGTGTTCAACAAGTTCGAGCGCCTTGGCCGCAGCGGCGATGGCGGCACGGGTCTTGGCCTCTACATCTCCCGCCACCTTGCGCGGGCGATGGGCGGCGATCTGGTCGTGACCAGCGCGCCGGGTGAGGGCGCCCGGTTCCTGCTTACGCTGCCGCCAGATCAGGCCGCCTGACGTTCAGGCGCGCCGCTGGGCCAGCACCAGAAGGCCGATGCCCGCAGCCGCCAGCACACCGCCCCACATGATCCACACCCGCTGCGCGAGCATGAAGCTGGAGGCTGGCCACATGATGAGCCCGGCGCCCTGACCCATCCAGAGCAGGCCCATGAGCAGGGCGGCGATCCCGAGTACGCGCACAAGCAGTTTCATGCCGTTCTCTCCTATCGCCGCCCCGGCGCCTTAGCGCTGGCTCACGGGAACATAGTCGCGCTGCTCCGGCCCGGTGTAGAGCTGGCGCGGACGGCCGATCTTCTGGCCGGGATCGCTGATCATTTCGTTCCACTGCGCCACCCAGCCAAGCGTGCGCGCCAGCGCGAAGAGCGCGGTGAACATCGTGGTCGGGAAGCCGATCGCCGAAAGGATGATGCCCGAATAGAAGTCCACGTTGGGGAACAGCTTCTTCTCGATGAAGTAGGGATCGGACAGCGCCAGTTCCTCAAGCCGCAGCGCGGTTTCGAACAGCGGATCGGTGACCTTGAGCGAGGCAAACACTTCGCGCACCGTCTGCTGCATCACCGTCGCGCGCGGATCGTAGTTCTTGTAGACGCGGTGGCCGAAGCCCATCAGGCGGAACGGATCGTTCTTGTCCTTGGCGCGCGCAATATAGTGCGGGATGCGGTCGGGCGTGCCGATTTCCTTTAGCATGTTGAGCGCGGCTTCATTGGCCCCGCCGTGCGCCGGACCCCACAGGCAGGCGATGCCCGCTGCGATGCAGGCAAACGGATTGGCGCCCGATGAACCCGCCAGACGCACGGTCGAAGTCGATGCGTTCTGCTCGTGATCGGCGTGGAGGATGAAGATGCGGTCCAGCGCGCGCTCGACCACCGGGTTCACCTCGTATTCCTCGGCCGGCACGGCAAAGGTCATGCGCAGGAAGTTGCCGGTGTAGGACAGGTCGTTGCGCGGATAGACGAACGGCTGGCCGACCGAATACTTGTAGGCCATCGCCGCGATTGTCGGCATCTTGGCGATCAGGCGGTGGGCGCTGATCTTGCGCTGTTCGGGATCCGAGATGTCGGTCGAGTCGTGATAGAACGCCGAAAGCGCGCCGACCACGCCGCACATGATCGCCATCGGGTGCGCATCGCGGCGGAAACCGCGGTAGAACACCGAAAGCTGTTCGTGGACCATGGTGTGGCGCGTGATCGTGCGGCTGAACTGCGCCAGCTCATCCGCCGAGGGCAGCTCGCCATTCAGCAGCAGGTAGCTTACTTCCATGAAGCTCGAATGCTCTGCCAGCTGGCCGATGGGATAGCCGCGGTGCAGGAGCACGCCTTCATCGCCATCGATGTAGGTCAGCGCGCTGTCGCAGCTCGCGGTGCTGGTGAAGCCGGGATCGTAAGTAAACTTGCCCGTTTCGGCATAGAGCTTGCGGATATCCATGACATCGGGACCAATCGTGCCGCTCCTGATCGGCATCGAAATGGTCTTGCTGCCATCGTTCAAGGTCGCCTGGTTGTCGCTCACGCTCTACCCTCCTGTTTGCTCGTTCTGTGGCGGCTGTCAGCCGGCTTGGTTGGGTTGGGGCCGAGGCCCGGAAAGTTGCATTACGCGGCCTTGGTGGCCTGGTCGGAGATTCGGGCGAGCGACTCGTCTCGTCCCAGAAGCACCAGTACGTCGAAAATCCCCGGCGAGGTAGTCGTGCCGGTTAGCGCGGCGCGCAGTGGCTGCGCCAGTTTGCCGAGGCCGAGCCCGCGCTCTTCTGCCATCGCCTTGAGCGAAGCCTCGATGGCAGGGGCGGTCCAGTCTTCGCCCGCCAGCCGCTCCGCCATGGCCGCGAGCAGCGCGCGTGCATCGTCCGTCAGCAGGCCGGCGGCCTTCTCGTCGAGCGCCAGCGGGCGCTGCGCGAAGAGGAAGCGCGCGCCTGCGGCCAGTTCATCCAGATCGGCCGCGCGCACCTTGAGCACCGGCATGGCAGTGGTGAGCAGCGCAAGGCCTGCTTCATCCAGCCCTTGCAGCCGCTGTGCCACGAGGCCCGCCAGCCGCGCGTCGTCGGCCTCGCGGATATAGTGGCCATTGAAATTCTGGAGTTTCTTGATGTCAAAGCGCGCCGCGCCCTTGCCGACATCGCCGATCTCGAACCACTCCACCGCCTCTTCGCGGCTGATGATCTCGGCATCGCCGTGGCCCCAGCCGAGCCGGAGGAGATAGTTGAACACGGCCTCGGGCAGCAGGCCCAGTTCGTCGCGGTAGGCATCGACACCCAGCGCGCCGTGGCGCTTGGAAAGCTTCGCGCCGTCTGCGCCGTGGATGAGAGGGATGTGGGCATAGGCGGGATCGTCCCAGCCCGAACCCTCGACCGCCTGCATTGCGCGGATGACGACGAGCTGGCGGAATGCGTTGTTGATATGGTCGTCGCCGCGGATCACGTGGGTCACGCCCATGTCGTGATCGTCGACCACCACTGCCAGCATATAGGTCGGGGTGCCGTCGCTGCGCAGAATGACGTAATCGTCGATCTCGGCGTTCTGGACCGTGATCGGGCCTTGCACGAGATCAGTGATCGTCGTTGCGCCCTCGCGCGGGGCCTTGATGCGCACCACATAAGGTTGGCCTTCGGGCCATGCGTCTGGCCCTGCATCGCGCCATTCGCTTTCGATGCGAAACGGGCGGCGTTCGGCCTGCGCAGCAGCGCGGCGGGCAGCCAGCTCTTCCTGGGTCAGATAGCAGCGATAGGCGTGCCCTGCGTCCAGCAGCATGTGCGCCACTTCGGCATGGCGCCGCGACCGTGCGAACTGGAACACCGGTTCCTCGTCTCCGCCCAGACCCAGCCAGTTGAGGCCATCGAAGATCGCCTCGATTGCCGGCTCCGTCGAACGGGCGCGGTCCGTATCCTCGATCCGCAGCAGATAGGTGCCGCCGTGGTGGCGCGCGAAAAGCCAGTTGAACAGCGCCGTGCGCGCGCCGCCGATGTGGAGATAGCCTGTGGGAGAAGGAGCAAAACGGGTGACCACGCCCCCACGTGCTGCTGCCGGTCCCGCGCCCGATCCTGCAGAAACGGTGTCACTGGCGCTTGCCATTGCGGGCGCAATCCTTCCTAATCCCGGTCATGCCGCCACCCTTGGCCCAAACTCTTGGCGAACCTGCGGCGCGGCGGACACGCCTCTGGGACAAACTGGCCGCCTTGTCCAGCATGCACCGCACAATCGAAGCGTTCCTTGCGGCTCGCCCGTTCGAACGCGGACCATGGCTGGCGGTGGGCTTCGGCGTTGGAATCGTTTGCTGGGCCGTGCTGTCGGGGCCGTGGCAGTGGGCTGGTTTTCTGGCATTGTGCGGTGCGGCGGCAGTGGGCGGGCTGCTGATCGATGCAGACGGCGATTCTGACCACTTGCGCGCCGCGCTGATCGGCATGTCGCTGATGCTAGCGGCGGGCTGCATCACGATCTGGGTCAAGTCGGCACTGGTGGGCAAACCGGGCATCGTGCGGGCGCAAGTGGTTCTGCTGGAAGGCCGCGTGCTCGACCGGCAGGTGGAAGGGGCGCGCGACCGGGTACGCCTGATGATCCGCGCCCGCGCCGATGGCCACGCCGAGCCGCTGCTGGTGCGGCTCAACCTGCCCGATGCCAACGATCAGCCCGGCCTTGTCGAAGGGGCACAGGTGCGGCTGCGC
>JBIPOH010000244.1:0-5088 GCA_044379435.1 Novosphingobium sp. | reverse complement strand
ACCCGCAAGTGGCTGCTGCGCACGGCAGACAATCACGATTTCGAGATGGTGTTCATTCCGGATGCCACGCGCGGCACGCTGTGCGTTTCGAGCCAGGTGGGCTGCACGCTCAATTGCCGCTTCTGCCACACCGGCACGATGCGGCTTGTGCGCAATCTGACGCCGGGCGAGATCGTCGGGCAGGTCATGCTCGCGCGCGATGTGCTGGGCGAATGGCCACGCGGCTCGATGGCCAGCACGGACGCCGATCTCGATCTTGACGATGCCGAGGACGACGAATCGTCCGACTACACCCCCGATGGCCGCCTGCTCACCAATATCGTGATGATGGGCATGGGCGAACCGCTCTACAATTTCGAGCATGTCCGCGATGCGCTGAAGGTGGTGATGGACGGCGATGGGCTCGCCCTATCGAAGCGCCGGATCACGCTTTCGACCAGCGGCGTGGTGCCGATGATGGCCCGCGCTGGTGCGGAAATCGGCGTCAACCTCGCCGTCTCGCTCCATGCGGTAACGAAGGAAGTGCGCGACGAGATCGTGCCGATCAACCGCAAGTTCGGGATCGAGGAACTGCTGCAGGCCTGCGCCGATTATCCCGGCGCATCCAACGCGCGGCGGATCACCTTCGAATACGTGATGCTGAAGGACAAGAACGACCGCGACAGCGATGCGCACGAGCTGGTCCGCCTGATCAAGCACTATGGGCTGCCGGCCAAGGTGAACCTCATTCCGTTCAATCCCTGGCCGGGCGCGCCCTATGAATGCTCCACGCCCGAACAAATCAAGCGCTTCGCCAAGATCGTGTTCGATGCGGGCATTTCCGCGCCGGTGCGCACCCCGCGCGGCCGCGATATCGATGCCGCCTGCGGGCAGCTCAAGACCGCGGCCGAGCGCAAGAGCCGCGCCGAGGTCGACCGGCTCCTCGAAGAGAAGCAGGCCGCGCTCGGCTGATTTGTTCCGCTGAAGTGGAAAAGGCGGTACCGGCCCGCTCCCCCGCCCGGCCACCCAACGGAATTGTACGTTGTGGGTGGCCGGGCGGGGCAGCGGGCCGGTACCGCACCTGTTTCAGCAAGGCTGAAACAGGCATCACGTCATCAGCTCGCGGAAAAGCCGCTCGAAAGCCGCAAGACCGTCTGCGCCGCCGCGCCGTTGACATAGCGCACGCGGTAGAGCGTGGCAGTGCCGACCGCGCCGCAGATCCGCGCCGCGATGTTGGCCGCCCCTCCCGCCGTCACCGCCTGGGTCAGGATCGGCTGATAGGTGGCGCCCGTGTCCAGCGATTGCTCGATGAACAGCGTCCCCGCCTGATCCGCAAAGGCCGTCGCAGCAAAGAACTCGTACTGCGCCGCACTGTTGGCGCGGCCCGTGCCGGCGAAGCTCGCCCCTGCCGCCAGCGCGGTGGTGCTGTCGGTGAAGCCAGTGCCGGGGTTGATTGTGCCCGATACCGTGGCCGTGCCCGTCACCGCCACGCTGCCGATCCCTGAACTCCCCGCCGCCAGTGAAACGCCGCTCGCTGGCGCAACCTGCTGCTTCTGGTTGAGCACCACGGACACCGTGCCGCTGGTATAGGTCGAAACCCGGGCGCGGACGAAGGCGGCGGACGAGACATAGGAATAGACGCCAGCCGCCGTGGACGTGGTCGCAGGGGTGGACGTGGCCGCAGCGGCATTGATGATCGGCAGGGTCACCCAGTTGGTGCCGTCGTTCGATTGCTCGTAGGTGATCGTGCAAGTCGTTCCGGCGCTGGTCACGTGGAACGCGCCGCCCATGAAGCTGGCGGTGCTGGCCGAAACGACGGTCGTAGCGGAGGTAACGCTGGCCGATACGGTGGCCGGGGCAGACAGGCTCACCGGCAACGGCGCGGCAGCGCTGACCATCTGGGCCGTGCCATCCACGTTGGTGAAGGCCACGGCATTGGCAGGCGTGAACAGGGCGGGAAACGTAACGGGCGGATTGGGCATGAACACTCTCCAGAACCATGAGGAAGGCGGGCGCAAAACTAACCCATATGGTTCGTGTAGGAAAGTCGTTTGATCCAGACACGCAGCTCGTCGCGCTCAGGCCTCCCCTCGCCGCCTTTGGCCGCTCGTTCATCCGCGGTTGGGCATCATGCCCTCAAACAAGGCCACAAGGTTCCGCAGCACGATCCGAAACACCCGATGCAAGACTGAAAGGATGTCCAGCATGAACAGGTTCATCATCGCCGCCGCCTGCGCTTTCGCAACTCTTGGCACCGGGCTGGTTGCCACCCCTGCACTGGCCGACCCGCCCTCGTGGGCTCATGCCAAGGGCCGCCGCTCGCATGACGGCGAGTATGACCGTTATGGCCGCTACACCCAGCCGCACGCGATCTCCAGCCGCGACCGCGTCTGGCGCGGGCGGGATGGGCGCTACCATTGCCGGCGCAACAATGGCACGACCGGTCTGGTAATCGGCGCTGTCGGCGGCGCGCTCGTCGGCCGCACCATCGATACGCGCGGTGACCGCACGGTCGGCACGCTGCTGGGCGCTGCTGGCGGCGCACTGCTTGGCCGCGAGATCGAGCGCAGCGGCTCGCGCTGCCGCTGAACGGGATCGTTGACTGGGATCGCCCCGGAGCACCGCGCGGCTTGCCCGCGCGGGCCCGGCGCGGCATAGGCCGATATTCGGATCAACCGGTCAATGAGGTCGCGCCCCGATGTCCATGATTTTGCTCGATGCTGCCCTGCGCCGTCTGGTCACGAACGGCACCCTCACCCTCACCGAATCTTCCGGTCGCCAGCGGGTTTATGGCACAGCCACTCCGGGCTGGCCTGATCTTGGCCTCAAGCTGCATGATGCGCGGGTTCCCGGCACAATTGCCCGCAACCCCACGCTGGGCATGGCCGAATGCTTCATGGATGGCCGCCTTTCGATCGAGAACGGCGACATCATGGATTTCGTCGGCTTCATTCGCCGCAACAATCCGTGGGAAAAAGGCGGCGATCTCGACAACCTCAATGCCTTCGACAAGCTGCGCGTGGCGGTCATGGCCCGGCTCGATCAGCGCAACCAGCGCCTGTCCTCGAAGCGCAACGTCGCGCACCACTATGATCTCGATGACCGGCTCTACGATCTGTTCCTCGATCCTTCGCGCCAGTATTCCTGCGCCTACTGGGACGAAGGCGTTACCACGCTGGAAGCTGCGCAGCTTGCGAAGATGGAACACATCGCAGCCAAGCTGAACCTCAAACCCGGCATGCGCGTGCTCGATATCGGCTGCGGCTGGGGCGGCCTTGCGCTCCACCTCCACAAGATTTCCGGCGCCTCGATCCACGGCATTTCGCTGAGCGTCGAACAGATCGGCTATGCCAAAGCCTGGGCTGAGCGCGAAGGCGTGGCAGACAAGGTCACCTTCTCCCTCACCGACTACCGCGATCAGGCCGGGCCGTTCGACCGGATCGTCTCGGTCGGTATGTTCGAACACGTCGGCGTGCCCAACTACGAGACCTTCTTCCGCAAGTGCCACGATCTGCTCGCGCCCGATGGCGTGATGCTGCTCCACACCATCGGCCGCTCCGGCCCGCCCAACATCACCGACGATTTCACGCGCAAATATATCTTCCCCGGCGGCTACATCCCCTCGCTCAGCGAAACGATGCACGGGATCGAACCGTGCAAACTGATGCTCACCGATTGCGAGATCCTGCGCCGCCATTATGCGCTCACCTTGCGCGAATGGTACAAGCGCTGCGCCGAGCAGGAGGAGACCATCACCCGCATCTACGACGGGCGCTTCTTCCGCATGTGGCAATTCTATCTGGCCGGCGCGGCCACCGGGTTCGAGCATGGCGATCTGGTCAATTTCCAGCTTCAGATCGTGCGCACCAAGGATGCCCTGCCGCTGACGCGCAACTATATCCACGAGACCGAACTGGGCTACCGCGCGCAGCGGGAACGGCCTGCCTGAACCGGCTGCCTGAACCGGCTTTCGTCAAGCATTGCAGTGATCTTCGTCCCGCATCGGGACCCTTATCGGTTCTGCTCCCCGGCACACCGCCCCGCTGTCGCAACTTGAGACAGCGCGGCGCGTGTCGGCGTGTCCGGCTTGTTGCAATCGGCCGAGCATCCGCGCACGACCTGCGGCATCGTTACGCTACGAAAGCTCTGACCGATGCGCCGTTTACTCGCCCTTTCTCCGCGATCTGCCGTTCTCGCCGCGATTGCGCCCGGCAGGTCCGCAACCGTCCCGGCCGGCACCGACTACCAGCTCGGCCCGAATGTCACCGATCTGATCGTCACCGGCGGTGAGGGCATCGCGCGCCGCAGCGTGATCACCGGCAATGCGCTGTCCAACACCATCACTGGCAGCCTCGCCGACGAGCTGATCCGCGGACTTGGCGGCAACGATACGCTGGTCGGTGGCGGTGGCCGGGATCGTCTCTATGGCGGCGCGGGCAATGATGTGCTGGTCGGTGGTGACCGCGCGGACCGGCTTTTCGGCGGCGCTGGCAACGATGTCCTCGTTGGCGGCGCCGGCAGCGATCTGCTCAGCGGCGGCGCGGGCAACGATGTGCTGGCTGGCGGCGCGGGCCGCAACACGCTGATCGGGGGCGCGGGCGATGATACCTTTTCGTCCGCTGGCCCCGCGCGGGTTACGGGCGGCACGGGCGTCGACCACTTCCAGAACGGCACCGCTGGCGGCTGGCGCTTCATCTACACCTCGGCGGCGGACTCGATGCCCGGTGCCTACGATGTCTACGACAATTTCCGCGCCTATGATGCCGCGAACCCGCGCGCGCACGATGTGATCGATCTCTCGGCCATGGATGCCGACACGACGGCAGCCGGAATGCAGCATTTCACGCTCGTCGGCGGCTCGTCCGGCACCGCGGGCGAGCTATGGCTGATCCGCGGCGGCGTTGGCGGCGATGGGGATTACTACGAGTTCAGCTGGATCATGGGTGACGTCGATGGCGACGGTGAAGCCGATCTGGAAATCCGCCTGCCCACGATCATCGCCGAGGAAAACCTGATCCTCTGACCGCCAAGCCGCATGGAGCCAGCACAGCGGTTGCACCGGGGCGTCTGCCCTGCTAGCCGCCGCGCCAATCTGTACCTGTACACGGG
>JBIPOH010000243.1:0-5103 GCA_044379435.1 Novosphingobium sp. | reverse complement strand
CACGATCTTCCGGCCCGGCTGGCTGGTGTGGCTGTTTGCGCTGGGCATCTGCTTTGCCTGCCTGCTCATGCCGGTGGGCACGCAGGCGCGCACGGGGCTGATCTGCGTTGGCGTGCTGGGCGTGATGATGCTGCGCTCGGTCAAGCGGCGGATGCTCTACATCGGCATGATTGCCACCCTTGGCCTGATCGCGGTGCCGCTGCTGCCGCAAAGCTTCACCGAGCGGATGAGCACGATCCGCAACCACCAGTCCGATCAATCCGCCTCCACCCGCGTCGCCGTGTGGAAGTGGACCATCGAATACGCCAAGACCAACCCCTTCGGCGGCGGCTTCGACGCCTATCGCCAGAACCGGGTAAGCTATGACACGGTCCAGGCCGAGAACGCGGGCGACAACAACACCGCGATCCAGACCGTGCGCATCGAGGAAAAGGGCCGGGCCTATCATTCGAGCTATTTCGAGATGCTGGGCGAACAGGGCTATCCGGGCCTTGCGCTGTGGCTGCTGCTGCACCTGATGGGCGTGGTGCACATGGAAGTGATCCGGCGGCGCTATGCCAAGGACAAATCGGCGGAACTGGGCTGGGTCACCCCGCTGGCCGATGCCTTGCAGCAGGCGCAAGTCGTCTATCTGTTCGGCGGGGCCTTCGTCGGCATCGCGTTCCAGCCGTTCTGCTACATGCTGGTGGGGCTGCAATGCGGGCTTTCGGCCTATATCGGGCGCGTGAAACGGGCAGAGCCCAAGCCCTTCCGCAAGCCGCGCGCAGCGGCCGCTGCCCTTCCCGCTTCCGCCTGACCGTTGCACAGCGAAGGGTTTGCGGCCTAGAGATGGCGCAAACACCGCAAGCAATAACGGGAGAGGCACAGATGAAGACGATGGCACCGGGCGCGATCAAGGAACTGGTGGGCGAAGTGGTGGGCACTTCGGCATGGATCGAGGTGACGCAGGAACGCATCAACCAGTTTGCCGAAGCAACCGGCGACTTCCAGTTCATCCACATTGACGCCGAAAAGGCCAAGCACACCCCGTTCGGCGGGACGATTGCGCATGGGTTCCTGACGCTTTCGCTGATCCCGCTGCTAACCCACGAAAGCGATTGCCCCCGCCCCGAAGGCGTGAAGATGGGCGTCAACTATGGTGGCAACAAGACGCGCTTTCTGGCCCCCGTCCGCTCGGGCAAGCGCGTGCGCGGCCTGTTCAAGCTGCTGGAGCTTGAGGAAAAGCGCCCGGGCCAGTGGCAGCAGACGATGGAGATCACGATCGAGATCGAGGACGAGCCCAAGCCTGCGCTGATCTGCGAATGGATTACCCAGTTCTTCGTGTAATCCCGCGCACGAGGTGATGGGCAAGGTGGCGCAGGATCCGCGTGATCCGGCCCCTTGCCAAGCCCGGCGCCAGCACAAGGCCTTGCACCAGCATATCAAGGCGCGGATCGATGCGGCTGGCGAGGCCCTGCTCCACCAGCGCCCGCGCCCGCAAGCGGCGATCGCTCACCAGCGCCAGTTCGCGGCGCAGGATCTGCGCGCCCAGCCGGTGAATGCGCGCGGCGCGGCGGTCGGTCAGGCTCGCCTCGTGGCGGCGGTAGAGATAGAGGTCTTCGTCCAGCGTCACGAAGCGGAAGCGGCGCGCCGCACGCAGCCAGAAATCGTAGTCCTCGACCCCGAACAGCGCCTCGTCATAGCCCGATAGCGCCCGGGTTACGTCCGCCCGATAGAGAAAGGCAGCGCCGATGCGGTTGCCCAGCAGCAGATCCGCAGCGGGGCCGACCTTCTGGAAGCCGGTGATGCGCCCTTCGGCATCGATGATGCTGAAATCGGCATGCGCAATCGCGGCCTCGGGATGGGCATCCAGCGCCGCCACCAGCTGCGCCAGCATGTGCGGCCGGGCGATGTTATCGTCCGATGTCCACGTGTGGAGCGCACCGCGCGCGGCGGCAAACCCGGTGTTGAGCGCGCCGGGCAGGCCCTTGTTCGGCGCGTTGGTGATGATGCGGATGCGGCGGTCATCCTGCGCATGGCGGCGCAGGATCGCGGGCGTATCATCGGTAGAGCCATCGTCGACGCAGATCAGTTCGAAATCCCTGAAAGTCTGCTCGCGAATCGAAGCAACCGACGAATCAAGATAGGCTGCGCCGTTGTGTACCGGCAGCACCACGCTCACGCGGGGCGGGCTTGGCGCACGGTTGGTTCCCTCGCGGCTGGTGTCGCAATCGCTGTAGGCCACGGTTCCTTCACCATCAGTGTGATGTAGTAACATCTCCATGGGCAACACCATGTCAGACCCGTGCAGCGCCTGCTTTTCTGGACCGTTTCACTTTATGTCTGGAGCGGCAAAAATGCCTGTAGCCGCCCGATCCGGGGGCCAGCGTACCATTTCAAGACAGACCGCACGCAAGGCGTTGCCGGCGGGTGGTTGCCGCCCCCCCTTTGCCGTCGCCGCACCGATGACGGCAAAAGGAGCGCTCAGCAGGCCGCCAGGCGCGGGGCGGCGCTGCCGATCAGGCGACCACGCTCAGCTTGCGCGCCTTGCTGTTGCTCTTGATCCAGCCTTCCACCACGGGGGCGATGGTGGTGCGCCAGCGCGACCCGTTGAAGATGCCGTAATGGCCCACTTCGGGCGCGAGGTGATACTTCTTGAGCTTTTCGGGCAGGTTCGGCGTCACCTTCAGCGCAGCCTTGGTCTGGCCGATGCCGGAGATGTCATCGCGCTCACCCTCGATGCACAGGATCGCGGTATCCCGAATCGCGGCGAGATCGACGAGGATGCCGCGGTGCACCAGTTCGCCCTTGGGCAGGAGATGCTGCTGGAACACCACGTCGACCGTCTGAAGATAGAATTCGGCCGTCATGTCGCAGACCGCGCGGTATTCCTCGTAGAAGGTCTTGGTGGCATCGGCGCTTTCGCCATCGCCCTGCACGAGGTGATTGAACAGGGCATAATGGCTCATCATGTGGCTGCCCAGGTTCATCGACATGAAGCTCGCGAGTTGGACGAAGCCCGGATAGACCTGCCGCCCCGCCCCCGGATAGTTGGCCGGGACAGTGGTGATCACGTTGTGCTTGAACCACACATAGGGCTTGGTGATCGCATGATCGTTCACAGCGGTCGGGCTTTCGCGTGTGTCGATCGGCCCGCCCATCATGGTGAGCGTGACCGGGCGGCACGGATTATCGCGAACCGCCATGACTGCCGTTGCCGCGAAGGCGGGCACCGAAGGCTGGCACACCGCCATCATGTGCGCGCCGGGGCCGATGTGTTCGAGGTAGCCAATGATGTAGTCGATGTATTCGTCGAGATCGAAGCGGCCTTCGACCAGCGGAACATACTTCGCGTCTGCCCAATCGGTGATGTAGACCACGCAGCGTTCGAGCATCCTCTCGACCGTGCCGCGCAGCAGGGTGGCATAGTGGCCGCTCATCGGCGCGACGATCAGCAGGCGCGGCGCATCGGCGGGCAGGCCTTCATGCGTGAACTTGCGCAAGTTGCCGAAGGGCTGCTGGATCTCCACCGTCTCGTTCACCGCGTGCGGCGTGCCATCGACGGTTATGACCTTGAGGCCGAAGGCGGGCTTGCCGCGCGGAGCGGCGGCGTGGGCGAAGACCTCCAGCGCGGAGGCCATCATCTGCGTTCCGCCAAACGGCGCGAACGGGTTTTGCGGATGGCTGAGCATGTCTGCCGTCATCGACGCCATCGCGCTGCCAGCATTGAGCATCGAGCGCTGAATCTCGTAAGCCTTGTAGAGCACTGCGAACACCTTTTGATTGTTGCGGAGCCATATCCTGCTCCGATAATGCCCAGTGTGCCGCACATCCATGCCTGTTGCAACGCACCATTGCTCCAATCGGGACAGGCCATCAGCCCAATAGGGACAAGATTGCCCTGCTGCCCCCTTTCAGCCCCCTTGCGCATCGGCTAGGGCACGCGCGATGAACGCCGCTTCCGAAACCGTCGGCCCCGCAGCCCAACCCGCCGCTTCGGCAGCCGAGGCAGCCCCCCGCACCGCGCGCACGCTCAGCCCCTTGCGGATGCTGCTGCGCCAAGGCGTGTCCTATCCGGGCGAGCTGGCCATCGCGCTCACCGCGCTGCTCATCACCTCGGGCGCGACCATCGCCATTCCCGCCAGCTTCAAATCGATCATCGACAAGGCCTTCGGGCCGGGTGCGAATGCCGAGACGATCAATGGCGCGTTCCGCTGGCTGCTGCTGGTGGTGGTGATCCTGGGCCTGGGCACAGCGGTGCGGTTCTATTTCGTCTCGTGGCTGGGCGAGCGCGTGGTCGCCGATATCCGGCTCAAGGTGCAGGGCAACCTCCTGCGCATGCCGCCCAGCTTCTTCGAAACCAACAGCCCGCGGGAAATCTCCTCGCGCATGACCGCGGATACCGCGATCATCGAACAAGTGGTGGGCACGACGGTCTCGATCGCGCTCAGAAACTCGATCACGGCGCTGGGCGGCCTTGCCTATCTGTTCACGCTTGCCCCCGCGCTCACCGCCGGGCTGCTCGTGGGCATTCCGGTGGTCGTCGGCCCGATCGTGTTCTTCGGCTCGCGGCTGCGCAAGGCATCGCGCTCGAGCCAGGACCGGGTGGCCGATATCGGCGTGCAGATCAGCGAAGTGCTGGGCGCGATGAAAGTGGTGCAGGCCTTCGGGCAGGAAAAGCGCGAAGCCGCCCGGTTTGGCGAGGCGGTGGAGCGCACGTTCAGCGCGGCCAAGCGGCGCATCATGATCCGCTCGATCATGACCGCGATCGTCATCATGCTCGTGTTCGGCGGCATCGCCATGCTGATGTGGCAGGGTGCGACAGCGGTGGCGAACGGTTCGATCAGCGGCGGCACGATTGCCGCCTTCGTGCTGACCGGGGGCATCGTGGCCGGTGCTGTGGGCGCGCTCACCGAAGTCTACGGCGATCTGCTGCGCGGCGCAGGCGCGGCCGGGCGGCTCAACGAACTGCTGCTCGAACAGCCCGAGATCACGGCCCCGGCGCGCCCCCTGCACCTGCCCACTCCGCCGCGCGGGCAGATCGCGTTCCAGAACGTCTCGTTCCGCTATCCCAGCCGCCCCGAAGTGGCCGCGCTGGAAGATTTCTCGCTCAGTGTCGAGCCG
>JBIPOH010000029.1:0-17072 GCA_044379435.1 Novosphingobium sp. | reverse complement strand
AGCTGCGCCATCAGGCCCTTCGGCGCGCGGGTGGCATAGACGGCGGGTTCATAGATATCCGGGCAGACCGCGATCAGCGTGGCGTGGCGCTTGCGGATCAGCGCATGGGCCTCCTCCGGCGGGGCCATGAACGCGGCAATCACATCGTGCATCCCCGCAGCGCCGCGATGGTGGCCCGTGGCTACGACGCGGTCATGCGATTTGACGATCAGATCCGGCCCGATATCGAGCGGCGCGAAGATATCGGTGGCTGGCAGCTTGTTGAGCGCGGCGCCCGCCACATCATAGCGACACCGGGAAATCCCCATCGCGCCGACCTTGTTGCCGGCCACTTGCTGCACAGTGCCGCCCGAAGCAAGGTTAGCCGCAGCCGGGCTCAGCGCGCTCATCGCCATGGCCACCGGCAGGCCGGGGGCGAGCAGCGAAACGACCAGCGCATACCCGCCAAGGCGCGGCAGAATCGGCACGCTGCGCAATTGGTAGACCCAGCCGAGGATCAAGGCGGCAGACGGCACGGCGGCAAAGACCAGCGCGGTTGCCGAAGCCCGCGCCACGGCCATGCCGATCAGCCAGGCACCAGCGAGCAGGAGCATGTGATCGAGCCAGAGCAGCCGCGTGGGCGCATCCTTCGCCTTGCGCCACAGGCTGAACACGCCGCACAGCCCGACAAGGGGCCCGGCGACGATCGCTGCGGCCATCGGGGCCGTCGTGTGCCAGAAGGGCATCCCCTCGGCCACCGAATCGTACCAGTAGCGCTTAACCAGCGGATCGAGCATGACGAACGCACCGCCCCGGCATTCCGGCGCGACGCCGAACAGGATCGCGGCAGCCCCTGCGCCCATCACGCCCAGCGCGGCGACCTGGCCCACCAGCATGCGCGGGGTGGCAAAGCGCAGCGCCGCCGCTCCAGCCGCCACCCACGCGAACAGCGCGAGGTGAACCGGCGAGATGGCGTCGCAGTGCGTGGCAAGATCATAGATGCCGCGCGTGACGAGGAAGATCGCGCCACTTCCCAGCGCAAGGCCGAGCGTGGCGGAAAACAGCCAATCAAATCGGGCAGCAGGCGCGCGCAAGCCGCGCAGAGCGCAAAGCCCGAGGAACAGCACAGTCAGCGGCAGGCCTTCGAGCGAAATCGACAGCGAAGTGGCCAGCGCGACGCCGATCACCGCGCCGCCCTTGCGCGCATCGCGGGCATGGAGACCACTGAGCGCAACAAGCGCGAGCACGATCTGCCAGCCATGGTGATCGATGCGCATGGGCGTGAACTGGCACAGCACCGGCGGCGAAAGCCCGATCATCAGGCACGAAAGCGCCACGACTTCATCGTTGAACCAGCGCGCGGCAAGGCGGCCCAGCAGCAGCATGGCACAGAGCAGCACCAGCAGCGGCACCGCGATCACGGTGACGAACTCCGCACCCGCCGTGCCCAGCAGCGGGCGCAGCATCAGGATCATGGCGGCAATCGGCAGATCGACCAGCCGCGACCAGTGCATGGCAACGCCTTCAGGCGCGGCGATGCGGTATTGGTGGACATCGAACCACGATTGCCCGGCAAGCAGATCGCGCACTTGCAGCAGGCGCAGCGCATCATCGGGATCGGTGAACCGCAGCGCGGCAACCAGCTTGAAATTGACGAGGATCATCGTGACCGCCAGCAGCGCCCACGTGATCAGCACGCGAAGGTGCGGCCCCTTGGCGGGATCGGTGACAGACGCGGTCTGCGGCTGGGCGGCACTGCCCCCGGCATAAAGCGTGGCCATCAGCGGAACACCACGCGCTTGCGCAGCAGCCAGGTGACGGCAAAGCTGACGACAATGGCACAAAGCTTGGCGACACGGGGATCGAGCCCCGCCGCGCTGGCCCCGCCAACGATCAAGGTAGTGACGCCAAGCCCGATCAGCGCCGAAATGACGAACATCGCCTTCTGCTTGGTCCGCTCGATGCCGCCCTCGGCGACATGATCGGCAAAGACCTTGCGGCTGGACAGGATCCAGTGGACCGCGATGCCGATGGCATAGCCCGTCGCCGAAGCGGCAACGGGCGGCACCCCGGTTGAAAGCAGGGCGAGGAACGTACCCATGTCCACTGCCAGCGCCCCCACGCTGGCGAGGATATAGCGCACCAGCACGATCTGCCGGAGGCGGTTGAGCGGGGCAAGTTGGAGCACGGTCACAGCCTGATCCTGTTCAGCGAGCCATAACGGACGAGCGAGGTAGACGGGGTTCAGGCCGCAGCCCGGTCCGCGCCACCTTCGTCCGCCACGATCCGGGTCGGCACATCGCGCACCGAGGCAAGCGCGGCGGCCTGATCCTCGCTCACCGGGCGTGCCGGAATCTTGTCCTGCGCGCCTTCGTCGCCCGCTTCGTGATACTCGGCGTCCTCGTTCACGCACCAGATGTCGTAGACGCGCGCGCCGGCCACGATGTTCTCGACCGTGAGCATCGCGGTCATCATCGCGTGATCCTGGTTGTTGTAGCGGTGCATGCCGTTGCGGCCGACCAGATGCAGCGTCGGATGGCTGGCTTCGAGTTCGTGGCGCATCGCGGCGACATTGGCGGCATATTCGTCATCATAGACCGGATAGGCCTTTTCCTGACGGACGACCGCGCCGCCGATCACCTTGGCAGGATCAACGAGGCCGAGGATGTCCATTTCCTTGGTCGCGAGCTTGATCAGGTCCTCGTCGCTCGAGGCCCAGAGGTCATCGCCTTCGAAGCAGAAGTATTCCAGACCGACGCAGGCCACGCTTTCATCGGGCACCATTTCGGGCGACCACGAGCGGAAGTTCTGCACCCGGCCAACGCGAACCTTGCTGTCGTGAATGTAGATCCAGTTGTCGGGGAACAAGTCCTCGCTTTGGATCTTGAGCGCGACGGTGAGGAAATCGCGGTACTTGAGGCGGCTTGCCTCCAGCGTCGATTGCGGCAGCGGGTGGAGCCGCGCGGCCAGTTCGCGCATCGGCGCCGAGCTGATCGCATGGCGGGCGCGGATCACCGTTTCGCCGCCGTCTTCAGCGCGTGTGGCCGCAAGACGCCAGCCGCCGTTGCCATCGCTGGCAAGCTGCTTCATCGCATGGCCCATCAGCACATGGCTGCCGGCCGCCACGATCTTGTCGCGCGCGGCTTCCCACATCATGCCCGGCCCCTGACGCGGATAGCGGAAGGTTTCGAGCAGGGTCTTGGTCTGCATCCCGTCGTTCGGGCGCTTGTTGAGGCCAAGGCTGCGCTTGACGCCATCGAACACCGCAGCACCCAGCGAAAGGCCTTTGATGCGCTGCGCGGCCCAATCGGCGCTCATTTCGTTGCAGGGCATGCCCCACACCTTCTCGGTGTAGGTCTTGAAGAAGATCGAATAGAGCTTCTTGCCGAACTGGTTGCTGGTCCAGTCCTCGAAGCTCCTCACGTCCTTGATCGGGAACAGCTTCGTCCAGGCATAGCTCGCCATGCAAGTGGTGGAGCGCCAGATGCCAAGGTTGCGCAGCGCTTCAAACGCGCGCAGCGGATAGGAGTAGAACTTGCCCTCGTAATAGATGCGGCTCATGCGCGGGCGCTGGATAAAGTCGTCTGGCAGAATTTCGTTCCACAGATCGACGACCTGCTGCGACTTCGAGAAGAAGCGGTGCCCGCCGATGTCGAACCGGTAACCTTCGTGCTCCACCGTGCGGCTGATGCCGCCGACATAGCGCGTGTCCTTCTCGATGATGGCGACCTTGAGGCCCTTCTTCGAGAGCAGGTAGCCCGCGGTCAGCCCGGCAGGACCAGCGCCGATGATTGCGACATCGACGTCGTATTCGCTGCTTTCCCCGTGCGCGCCTGTGAAACCGTTACCCATCATTTGCTCCCGCTGATGCGTTCATGCCTTGGCAACGGAAGTGAACGAAATTGGCTAAGAGACAGTTAACGGCGCGGTGACATTTCGCGAAATGCGTAAGTATAAACCGGGTATTTCCCCGAGCATGGGAGGTGTCTGTGCAAGGCGGATTTCGGGTGGGTTAACCGCAGGCCTGCCCCCCGCCGGGCAGTGTGTGGTGTTCCAGCGCTTCGGCGAACTGGAGCGGGGCGGAAATCCGGGCCAACTCATCCAACTGGAAGGTACGTTCGAAGATCAGGCCATAGCTGGGCTGGCTGCGCCAACGAACCTTGGCATAGAGCGGCGGGATGACGCCGGTTTCGATGCGCACGAGCTCGTTCATCAGCAGCCACTTGCTGCAATCCACCCGTGCACCTTGCTGCGAAAGATTGCGGAACACCACCGGCACGGCCTCTCCGCCCGAATGCAGCACGCCGCTGACAGCGATCTGCAGGCGGACCTGCCGCTTGGGGAAGGTGCCCCGGCTCTCATCAAGCAGGCGCTCGATCGCGATCTCTTCATGGAAGCGCAGCCCGGCATGGTCGTCTGCCTGCCACACCAGATCGACCGGGTAGCGCTCCCCGGTGACCATTTCGACCGCCATCGTGCGGGCATGGGGCAAGGCACCGAACAGGCGCACCTTGAGCCCCGTGGTCGAAGCATCGCGCAGGATGCAGAGAAATTCGCGGCCATCGGCAATGATCTTGGCGGTGCGGATCAGCAGGGCATAGCGCGGCGCAGCGCGAAGATCGGCACCGGTAAGCGTATCCATCCTGTCCTGCCGAACCTGCTCCGGCAGTTGCTGATCCTGTGCCAAGCCTGATTCCCCCCATGCAACCCGCCGGACCATTCCGGCGCGTTGCACGGCTCTGCTGTGCGAACCAAACCTGTAACCCACTGATCCTTGAGATGGCGTTACCCACCAGCACGCCAGCGCGCGTTACCAGAGCACCCAGGCTTCGGCCTGTTCGGCCTTCAGGAAACGCTCCGCCTCCGGGCCGAGCAGCATGGCAAGCGTGGAGAGCGTGCCGGCCTGCACACAGGTGCGCGCCGCCACCGTCACCGATCGCGGTGGGCCTTCCACTGGCCAGCCCGTGCGCGGATCAAGAATGTGGCTGTAGCGTTTGCCGTCCTTCAGCAGAAAGCGCTTGGCATCGCCGCTGGTGGCAATCGCGCCTTCGCCGATGTGCAGCAGCCCGCCGGAGCTTTTGGCCGGATCGATCGATTCGATCGCCACCGCCCAGCGCCCCGCCTGCTTGGCCCGCGTGGTGCGCAGATCCCCGCCGAAATTGACGAGGGCAGCGCAATCGGTCTCGGCCATGATCGCCATCGCGGCGCGATCGACCGCGTACTCCTTGGCAATTCCGCCAAGATCGATCTCCATGCCCGGCGGCAGGGTGAGGTATGGTCGCTCCCACCGGACCTTGCCCCACCCGATCAGCGGCATCAGCGCGCCGACTTGCTCCGGCTCCGGCACGCGGTCTGATCCATCGAACGTCCACGCCTGCCGCAGCACGCCCGAGGTCACATCGAAGCGGCCACCGCTCAGCGCGTGGACCTGCGCGGCATAGTCGATCAGCCCGGCGGTTTCTTCGTCTACCTCGACCGGCTGCCCGCCGCCGTTCCTAACCGCGTTGTTGATCGCCCAGACCACGCCCGTAGGCTTGTAGCGGGTGAACTTCTCCTCAATCCGCCGCGCCTCCGCCTCACCGATCCGGGCGAAGTGGCCCGCCAGACGGCTGTCGCGAGTTTCGATCTGAACCTCGCAGGGTGTCCCCATCGCGGTGAAGCGGTGCTTGTGCACCCCGGCGGGTTTCTGGGACTTGGTCATCTGCAATCCTAACGCCTGCTACCCTAGCGCCAGGTATAACGCAGCCCGCTGATCAGGCTGGTCGAACGCGAGCCTGCAAACAGATCTGTGCGCGCCAGCACGCCCGGCGCAGTGCGATCGAAACGTTGGCCCTCCTGCAGATAACGCTCGGCTGCGGCATAGATTTCCAGCCGCGAGGTAATGTGCGCTCCCGCCTTCAGGGAAAAGGTCCAGGCCCGGAAGCGCGAGAGGCGACTATCAGCGCTGAGGAAGGGCGGGGTGGGCACATCGATGCCGAGAAACGGCGCAAAGAAGCGCGCCGCAGTCTGCCGGTAGAACCTGAGGCCCGGCTCGACATAGCCGATCCGCCCCACCGGCGCATGTTCGGACAGGGCATAGGTCATCGCATTGATGCCCCAGCTGTCTCGGTACCAGCGCACCGAGGCATCGGTGACCGCCGAACCCAGCGCGAACTTGGTGGCGGCATAGATGCTGTGGCGGGTCCGCTGGCGGGGCCGCTTTTCATAGATCGTGTAGAACGGATCGCCGGTGGCGCTGTCGATCAGGCTGAACAGCTTGTAGGGATCGGTGTGATAGCCCCGGCTATCGCCGTAGCTGTAGTTCAGTTGGACCAGCCAGCGCGGGGTGACGACCTGCGTGATCCCGGCCAGCAGGCTGGTGATCCACTTCTTGCGCTGGGTGCCGACAGCCTCGTCGCCCATGAACGAAAGCGCGCGCGGCACGCCGGAGATTGGCCGGATGCTGTCATGCTCGTAGTTGAAGCCGAGCGTCAGGGTGGTGTTGCGGTTCCACAGATCCTTGGCGAGCGAGGCCCGCGCCGAATAGGATGTGAAATCCGTCTCATACGAAGCCGCGCCACCTACGGTGAGCCTCAGGCCGCTGGCCACCGGCACGGTCACGCCAAGATCATAGGCCTTGCGATTGTCCTTGAAGCCATTGTCCACCGGCAGCCGGCCCGGCGCCACGGTATAGCGCCCGGACGAACCAGTGTGCGTATCAGGCTCGGTACCGCCGTTCGCGATGGCCTTGCGCGGCGGAAAGAACCCTCGCGCAAAGCGGGATCGCACAGCGCCGTTGGGCGTGGCACCCGTGAGCGAATCGTAAGTAAACTTGCCCGAAACGACGAGGCCGCTGGGCGCGTTCCACGTGAGCGAGGCCGTGGTTTCAACCGCGCGAACCCGGTCATCGTCTTCCTGGTAGATCAGCAGCGCGGTATCGGCCACCACGGTGCCCGGCTCGCTGGCGGTCTGGTCATAGGCATTGGCAGCCCCGGCTTCGGCTTGCCCCCCGGAAGCCTGGCCCTGCGCAGCAGCGGTTGCGCCGCCCAGCAGCGTAGCGGCCAGCACCCCCAGCGTGGCGGCCAGTCCGCCACCGCTCAATTGCACCCGCAGCCCCCGCCATCAAAGCTGCGCCCGCCCGATGCAGCTTCCTTGCTGAAATAGGTGTGCTCATCAAAGCCGAGGATCGCAGGTTCGCGGCCCAGCTGCATCGATTTTCGCGCCAGCACATCGCGCTCCCACGGCTTTGCGCCGATATGCGTGCAGGCCCCCAGCAGCGAAAGCGTGGCCATCAGGGCCGCGAGGCGCACCATCCGCACGCGCTCAACCTTCCCGCAAAAGCTGCGCGATGTGGCTTTCGTATTCGCGCACCTTGCCGGGGAAGAAACCCTGATGGCGAAACCGCATCGCGCCCTTGCGGTCGAACACCAGCGAAGTCGGCATATCGGCCACCTTCCATGCCTGCGCGAGATCGCCCGCCGGATCGTGGACCACGGGCAGGCTGGAGCGGACCTGCTGCATGAACCGGTCTGCCGCCGCGCGCTGGCGATCGACATTGACCGTGATCACCGCCAGATCGCCCGCCGGATAGCGCGCCGCAAGGCCGTGCATGAACGGGAACGAGAGCTTGCACGGCCCGCACCACGAGGCCCAGAAATCGACATAGACGACCTTGCCGCGGTACTTCGCCAGATCCAGCGAGGCAGCCGCGCGCGCAGCTCCATGCGCCGAAAGCAGGGCTGCCCCGGCAAGACCACCCAGAACAGTGCGGCGGGAAAACGGAACCAATGCAGTCATGGTGTTGCAGCGCCTCCCGCGCCGTGATGGCGTTGCTGCTTCACAGCACGAAATCGCTGGATGTCAGCGTATGGATGCCCAGAATCTTTATGCAGAAATCCGCCGTGGCATCGCCGTTGACGTTGCCAAAGACATAGGTATCGCCGCCTACCACATCGTAGCGCAGTTGGCGGCCCATTTCGGTGCGGAAGCGGTTGTGCCCGACGAACACGAACGCCTGATCGCCCGGCTCGTTATAGGGTGTCGATGAACTGATCGCATCGACCAGCGAAAGATCGATCTTCTCGCCCTTGGTGAAATCGGCAATCACGTCCGCCCCGGCCGCCGTCTTGCTCGCAAAATCACCATCATCGAACGCAAACCGATCGGTGCCAGCGCCGCCGGTCATGGTGTCCATGCCGGTGCCGCCCACCAGCACGTCGTTGCCGCCTCCGCCCGCGATCACATCATTGCCACCAAGGCCCTTCAGCACATTGTTGCCAGTGTTGCCGGTCAGCGTGTTTGCCAAGGTGTTGCCGGTACCGCTGAACGCGCCGGTGCCGGTGAGCAGCAGCTTCTCGATACTGGCGGCCAGCGCGAAGCTCACCCCCGCTTTCACGAGGTCGGCCCCTTCACCGGCCAGTTCGATCACCTTGTCCGTGGCCGCATCGACCACATACGTGTCATCGCCCGTGCCGCCATACAGCGTATCGCCCCCGGCCCCGCCATCCAGCGTGTCGTTTCCGCCAAGCCCCTTGAGCACATTGGCCGCGGCGTTACCCGTGAGCGTGTTGGCGCCGGAATTGCCAGTGCCGCTGATTGCACCGGTGCCGGTGAGCAGAAGCTTCTCGATGTTGGCGGCCAACGCGAAACTGATGCCGGCCTTGACCAGATCCGCGCCTTCGCCAGCCAGTTCGTAAACCTTGTCTGCCGCAGAATTGACCACGTAAGTGTCGTCGCCCGTGCCGCCATAGAGCTTGTCATCGCCGGTGCCGCCATCAAGCGTGTCGTTGCCGCCAAGCCCGCGCAGGATGTCATTGCCAGAAAGCCCGCTGATTGCGTCCACACTTGCCGTGCCGTTCAGCGTATCGGCTTTGGTCGTGCCCTTGATAACCGCCATGGCCTTGCTCCCTGAAGCGTGACGCTGCCATGCGCCGGCTGGGTTAACCTGTCCCGAACAAGTATCGTTACCGAATGGTAATACCATGTGCTTGCGGCTGGGGGAGCCGCGCTCACGCCAACCCGAAATGGCGGGCACGGTTGCACTGGCCCGTGGCAGGCTGGCTCACAAACGGGCAGGCCGAAACTTGGCCGTGGTACGGACGGCGGGACTCGAACCCGCACGAGCTGAGCTCAAGGGATTTTAAGTCCCCTGCGTCTACCATTCCGCCACGTCCGCACAGCCGGGGGGCACATTGGATGCGCCCTGCCGCGATGGGTAGGACCGAGTCGATGGCACAGACCTGCGCGCACGGCAACGGGTGCCGCGATTGCGGTGCTGCACAGTGCGATCAGGAATGGCGGACGAACATGCGCCGTCCAGCCGGCCAGCAGCTATTCGGCCCAGCAGCTATTCGGCGTTGAGCCGCAGCCGCATATCCTTGCCGGGCTTGAAATAGGGCACACGCTTGCCCGGAACCTCGACCGAATCGCCGGTTCGCGGATTGCGGCCCTTGCGCGCGTCGCGTTCGCGCGTCGAGAACGCGCCGAAGCCTCTCAGCTCCACCCGGCCGCCATCGGCGAGGCGCTTGGCGATCTCGTCAAAGAAAACATCAACCACGCGTTCGATTTCTTCGCCGCGCATACCAGGGCTCTGCTTGGAGAGCTCCTGCAACAATTCGGATCGGATCATCCGTATCCCCCCTACTTTACTGCCGGAGGACGCGGGCACCCTTTGGGTTTGCCTGCGCGGCCGACAGCACTCCTATCCGGGCGAGTCCCGGTCCGCTGGAGTGACGCATTATTGCCAGAGCATTGGCGGAACGGCAACCGAACAATCGCGATTGCGCAACCTCTTGAAGCAAATATGTTTCAAGCGCGTTCGAGCGGCCCCAGCAGGCGGGCTGGATCAAGATGCAGCCGCGCCATGCGGGCGCGTATCTCGGGCCATTCGTGCACAAGAAACGCTTCGCGCTCGCGCACACGGAGCGCCTCTGCCGCGCCTTCGGCCACGAACATGCCGATCCCGCGCTGCACCTGCACCAGCCCTTCATCCTGAAATTGCTGGTAAGCCTTGGCCACAGTGAGGGGATTGGCACCCTGCGCGGCGGCATAGACCCGGACCGAGGGCAGCATCGTCCCTTCGGCAAAGGTTCCATCGAGAATGGCCGCTGCGATCTGATCGCGCAGCTTGAGATAGACGGGGCGTCCGGCTGCCGGATTGACCGCAGGTGGGTTGATGCGTTGCATGGGTGATGCACTGCCATAATACAGCGACGCAGGCAATCACGCGCAACAAGATTTCGCAAACGCCGCGCCTTCGCAGATGGGTCGGCACTGCCGTCCGCGCCTTGCGCACGAAACGTGCTGGCCCGCTGAAATACCAAGGAAAACCCCCGGAACAGCCTTCCCAAGGCGCGGTTTGGCGCTAATCATGGCGGCAAATCCTGCACAAGCAGCGTTTGGGGAGCACGTTCACGCCATGACAGATCCGCTTGGGGCCGCAGACGCCGGATCGCCGCCGCAAGGCCGCCGCGATACCTCATGGTTCGGCCATCCGGCGCAGCTTGCGCGGCTCTTCACCACCGAGGCGATGGAGCGGTTCGGCTACTACGGGATGCGGGCGCTGCTCACGCTCTATCTCGCGCAGCATTTCCTGTTCAGCGATACCACGACCACCGGGCTCTATGGCGGGTTTACCGCGCTGGTTTACCTCACGCCACTGATCGGCGGGCTGATGGCGGACCGGTTCCTTGGTTCGAAGCGCTCGGTCAAGTTCGGCGCGATCCTGATGAGCCTGGGCTATGTTGTGCTGTGCTTTTCGAGCACCGGCGGCGCAGCGAAGCCTTATGCCGTGATCGAGGGCACGCGTTATGAAGTGACCGTCGCGGGCAGCGGCGAAGAGCGGCGCCAATACGTCACTGATGCCGGCGCCACGCTGCGGATCAAGGGCAACGAGGACAAGACTGTCTCGCTGCTGCGTGACGACGGCAGCGAAGCCCGGCGCATTCCAGCGGGCGGCTTCGAACCCGGCGGTGAGCGCAATCCGCTCTACACCTTCCTCCTGATCACCGGCCTTGCCTTCGTCACGGTCGGCAACGGGTTCTTCAAGCCCAATATCTCGACCATTGTCGGCGAGCTTTATGAACAGGGCGACCGGCGGCGCGATGCGGGCTTCACCATCTTCTACATGGGCATCAACCTTGGCTCGCTGTTCTCGCAGATCCTGTGCCCGCTGCTGGCGGTCGGCATGGGTTCGTGGGGCGGGCTTGGCTGGTGGGCCGGCTTTGCGCTCGCGGCCGCGGGGATGAGCGTTTCCTGGCTGCTGTTCCAGTTCGATGGCGGCAAGCTCGATGGGTATGGCGAGCGCCCTGCCGGGGCCAATCCCTCACGCGATATGCTGGTCTACCTTGGCGCAATTGCCGCGGTCCCGCTGGCCTATCTGCTGTTTGCCAACCTCATGGCCTATGTGAAACCGCCCGAGGGCAGCGGCATTCTGGGCTATATCATGAGCTTGCCGATCATGGGCAAGATCATGTTCGGCACCTTCGTGGTGGCCGTGCCGAGCATTCTGGTCTGGTCGTTCTTCAACGGTGACCGGCGCGAGTTCCAGATGATGGTCGCCGCGATGGTGCTGATCACTTTCAACACCGTATTCTGGTCGCTGTTCGAGCAGGCCGGGTCTTCGCTCACGCTGTTTGCCGATCGCAACACGGACATGAGCGTGTTCGGCCTGTTTTCGATCACCGCAGGGCAGACGCAGTTCTTCAATGCCTTCTTCATCGTCGCGCTCGCGCCGCTGTTCTCGATGCTGTGGGGCGCGCTGGCGCGGCGCGGGATCGAGCCGGGGATTCCGGTCAAGTTCGGCATCGCGCTGGTCGGGGTCGGCGCGGGCTTCCTGTTCCTCGTCTGGGGGGCGCAGTTTGCCGGGGCCGATTACAAGGTCGGGCTGTGGTGGCTGGCAGGCCTTTACCTGATCCATTCGATGGCCGAACTGTGCATTTCGCCGGTGGGCCTGTCGATGGTCACCAAGCTTTCGATCGCGCGCATTGTCGGCCTGATGATGGGCACGTGGTTCCTCTCGATCGCCTTTGCGCAGTATGTGGCCGGGATCATCGCGGGCAATGCCAGCGTGGAAACCGTCGGCGGCGAAGTGACCAATCTCAAGGTCAGCCTTGAAACATATACCAGCACCTTCACCACGATCAGCCTGTGGGCGATGGGCATCGGCCTTGTGCTGCTGGTGCTTTCGGTGCCGCTCAAGCGGCTGATGCACGGCGTCAAGTAAGAGTGGCCAGCACGATGATGACATCCTTTGGCCGGACGGCCGCGCACCTTGTAGCCGGGCTGGCACTGCTGGCCGCCTCCGCCGCAGGCACGGCCGCCACGAAACCCGCGGCCGCGCCCAAGGCGCCGCCGCCCGCAGCCGATCCCTATCCTTCGACGTACAAGCCCTATCCGGGTGAGCCGACCGCGATTGTCGGCGCCACCGTATTCGACGGCACCGGCGCAGAGATCGCCAGCGGCACCGTGTTGCTGCGTGATGGGCGGATCGTGGCAGTGGGCGATGCGCAGCTGGCCGTGCCCGAGGGCTATCGCCGGATCGACGGGGTGGGCAAGTTCGTGACCCCCGGCGTGATAGACATCCACAGCCACCTCGGCGTCTATGCCAGCCCCGGCGTGTCAGCACATTCCGATGGCAACGAGGCAACCGTGCCGACCACGCCGCAAGTGTGGGCTGAACACAGCGTGTGGCCGCAAGACCCGGGCTTCAGCCGCGCGCTCACCAATGGCGGGGTGACGGCAATGCAGATCCTGCCGGGCTCGGCCAATCTGATCGGCGGGCGCTCGGTCGTGCTCAAGAATGTCTACGCCCGCACCGTGCAGGGCATGAAGTTTCCGGCCGCGCCGCAGGGCATGAAGATGGCCTGCGGGGAAAACCCCAAGCGCGTCTATGGCGAGCGCAACACGATGCCTTCGACCCGCATGGGCAACTTTGCGGTGGACCGGCAGGAGTGGATCAAGGCCGCCGAATACCGCAAGAAGCGCACCGACGGCAAACTCGACACACGCGATCTGGCGATGGAAACGATGGCCGACGTGCTCGACGGCAAGATCCTTGTCCAGAACCACTGCTACCGCGCCGACGAGATGGCGCTGGTGATCGATATGGCCAAAGAATTCGGCTACAAGGTCACGGCGTTCCATCATGCTGTGGAAGCCTACAAGATCGGCGATCTGCTCAAGGCAAACGGGATCTGCTCTGCCATCTGGGCCGATTGGTGGGGCTTCAAGATGGAAGCCTTTGATGGCATTCCCGAAAACGCCGCGCTTCTTTCGGATGCCGGCGCCTGCGTGATCATCCATTCCGATGATGCGAACGGCATTCAGCGCCTGAACCAGGAAGCCGCCAAGGCGCGCGCAGCGGGCAAGCGCATGGGGGTCGATATCCCGGACGGGCAGGTGATCCGCTGGATCACGCTCAATCCGGCTAAGGCGCTGGGCATCGATGCAGCGACCGGCAGCCTCTCGCAGGGCAAGATGGGCGACGTCGTGCTGTGGAACGGCCATCCGCTGTCGGTCTATGCGCGGCCCGAAAAAGTCTGGGTCGATGGCGCACTGTTGTTTGATGCGTCGGACCCGAAGCGCCGCCCGGTGAGCGATTTCGAGCTTGGCCTGCCCGGCGAGGGAGACGTGAAATGAACCGCCGCTTCCCGCTTCTGGCCGCTGCGGCCCTGATCCTCTCCGCCTCGGCGGCGGCGGTGCGCGCTGCCGAGCCGCCAGCCGCGCTCCCCTCCGGCGATTTTGCCATCACCAATGCCGTAGTCGCCATCGGCGATGGCAGCGCACCGATCACGGGCGGCGCGGTGGTCGTGCGCGGCGGCAGAATCGTGGCTGCTGGCAAGGATGTGGCAATCCCGGCGGGCATTGCCGTGATCGATGGCACCGGCAAATGGGTCACGCCCGGCCTGGTTGCCGCCATGACCGACCTTGGCCTGCTGGATGTCGGCGATGTCGACGAAAGCAACGATAGCTCAGCGGGCACGGCGCGCTTTTCCGCCGCACTCGATGCGTCGCTGGCGATCGATCCCGATGCACCGCCGGTTGCCGTCAGCCGTGCGGGCGGCGTGACGCGGGCGGGCGTGGCCCCGGCCGCCGCCAATGCCATCTTCGCCGGGCAGGGCGCCGTGATCGATCTGGCGCAGAACGGGCCTGCCACGGTGCGCCCCCGCGCGTTCCAACTGGTTGAGCTGGGCGAGCGCGGGGCCGATCTGGCTGGAGGCAGCCGCATGGCCGCACAGGCCATGCTGCGCAACGCCCTGCGTGAGGCGCGCGAACTGGCGCAGCGCAAGCCCGGCAAGAACACGAGCGGGGACACGGGCGCACCAGCCCCGGCCCAGCCCGGCGATGCGTTGCTGACCCGGCTTGATGCCGCCGCGCTGATCCCGGTGGTGTCAGGCAGCCAGCCGCTGTTCGTCCATGTCGAGCGGGTCGCCGATATTCGCGGCGTGCTGGCGATGGGGCGTGAATTTCCGGCGCTCAAACTGGTGATTGTCGGTGCGAGCGAAGGCTGGCGCGTGGCGGGCGAACTGGCCGCTGCCAAGGTTCCGGTGCTGGCCAATGCGCTGGTTGATCTACCCGACCGGTTCGAGACGCTGGCCGCCACCCAGTCCAACGTCGGACGGATGACCGCTGCCGGGGTCAAGGTCGCGCTCGGCGGCTTCTATGATGGCGATCAGCCGCGCTATGCGCCGCAATATGCCGGCAATCTCGTCGGCCTTTCGCGTGTGCCGGGAGCCACGGGGCTGAGCTGGGGGCAGGCGCTCGCGGCCATTACTTCCGTACCGGCAGAAATTCTGGGCGAAGGCGCAGCATTCGGCAGCCTGAAACCGGGGCTTGCCGCCGATGTGGTGCTGTGGGACGGAGATCCGCTTGAAGTGTCGTCCGCTCCGGTTACGATATACATCGACGGCAAGCCGCAAGCATTGGTAAGTCACCAGTCACGGTTGCGTCAGCGGTATCGCCGTCCGCAAGAAGGCGCGCTGCCGAAAGCATACGAATAGAAGCCGGTCCTGGCGCCTCTTTACGCGCAGGCTGCGGCTCGCAAGAGGGGGAACTGTTCGGTGGATCAAGCAACGCTTCTGCTGGTGGCAGGCATGGCCGCGTTCGTCGGATCGCATCTGCTCATGTCGCATCCGCTGCGCGCCGGACTGGTGCGCCAGTTTGGTCAGGGCGGTTTCCTCGGGTTCTACTCGATCGTTTCGCTGATCACCTTCAGCGGCGCGGTGATTGCATTTGGCCGCGCACCAGCTGGTCCGCAGTTGTGGGATGGGCAGGCGCTGGTTCCGTGGGTGCTGGCTTCGCTGCTCACGCTGGTTGCGTCTGCGCTGTTCCTTGCCTCATTCGCGGGGAACCCGGCGCTGGCCGGCACGGATGTCTCGGGGCTTTCAACCCGGCTGCCGCATGGCGCCTTCAAGGTCACGCGCCACCCTATGATGTCGGCGTTCACCCTGTGGGGCATTGCGCACATTCTGGTGGCGCCCAGCACGCGGACCATCCTGCTGGCTGGCGGGGTCGTCGCGCTCGCCGTGATCGGTTCTCGCGGGCAGGATGCCAAGAAGGCGGCGCTCCATGGCCGCGATTGGCGGGCATGGATGCAGCGCACCTCGTTTCTGCCCAATCCCGCCGCTTTTGGCGCGCTAGGCTTCTACTGGGTCGCCGCGCTCCCGGTGTGGCTGCTGCTGACCTGGGCACACCTCAAGATCGCGCTGGTCCCTGCCGGGCTGTGGCTCTGGCTGGAGCAGCTTTGAGCCGGGAGCAACTCTAGGCGCAAGGCAGGCTGCGCGCGCGGATCAGGCGCGCGCTTCCTGAACCCCTGCGCTGTTGTGGCGCAGCGCCTTCAGCACCGTATCGACGATCTGCGGGGCATTCAGCCCAGCCGTATCATACTGTTTTTCCGGCGAATCGTGATCCTGGAACACGTCGGGCAGACGCATCGTGCGGATGCGCAGACCCGCATCGGTGAGACCCTCGTCGCTCGCCATGGTCAGCACATGCGCGCCCAGACCGCCGATCGAGCCTTCTTCCACCGTGACGACGACATCGTGCGAGGCCATCAGGCGGCGGATCAGGGCTTCATCGAGCGGCTTGGCAAAGCGCAAGTCGGCCACAGTGGTCGGCAGGCCCTTGGCATCGAGCTGATCGGCGGCCTTCAGCGCCTCCGCCAGCCGGGTGCCGAGTGACAGAATCGCCACCTTGCTGCCTTCGCGGACCACACGGCCCTTGCCGATCTCGAGCCGCTGCGGAACTTCGGGCAGGGGCACGCCCACGCCGTTGCCGCGCGGATAGCGGAACGCAATCGGCCCGCTATCGTGGAGTGCGGCGGTGTGGACCATATGGACCAGCTCGGCCTCATCGGCTGCCGCCATCACCACCATGTTGGGCAGGGTGGCAAGGTAGGTCACGTCAAACGACCCGGCATGAGTCGCGCCATCAGCACCGACCAGCCCCGCGCGGTCAATCGCGAAGCGCACCGGCAGGTTCTGGATCGCCACATCATGCACGACCTGATCGTAGGCGCGCTGAAGGAAGGTGGAATAGATCGCGCAGAACGGACGCATCCCCTGCGCCGCAAGCCCGGCGGCAAAGGTTACCGCGTGCTGCTCGGCAATGCCGACATCGAAGTGGCGGTCGGGATAGGCCTTGGCAAACTTGTCGAGCCCAGTGCCCGAAGGCATCGCCGCGTTGATCGCGCAGACGGTGCTGTCGCGTGCGGCTTCGGCCATCAGCGCCTGAGCAAAGACATTGGTGTAGCTTGGCGGGCCAGCCGCGCTTTTCGCCTGCTCGCCGGTGATGACATCGAACTTCTGCACGCCGTGATACTTGTCAGCCGCGTTTTCAGCCGGGGCATAGCCCTTGCCCTTCTGCGTCACGACATGGATCAGACACGGCCCCTCGGCGGCATCGCGGACGTTTTCCAGCACCGGGATCAGCTGATCCAGATTATGCCCATCAATCGGGCCGACATAGTAGAAGCCCAGTTCCTCGAACAATGTCCCGCCCATCGCCATGCCGCGAGCGAACTCGTCGGTCTTGCGTGCGGCCTTGTGCAGCGGTTCGGGCAGACGGCGCGAAATCGCCTTGAACATCTCGCGCAGCTCAAGGAACGGGCGCGAGGA
>JBIPOH010000028.1:0-17081 GCA_044379435.1 Novosphingobium sp. | reverse complement strand
CGCCATCGCGCATTTCGGGCTCGATCCGGCGGGGGTGACGGCGATGGATATCGGCAGCTCTACCGGCGGGTTTACCGACGTGCTGCTGACCCACGGCGCAGCGCATGTGTTTGCGATCGATTCGGGCACCAACCAGCTGGCATGGAAGCTGCGGCAGGACCCGCGCGTGACCGTGCTGGAGCAGACCAGCGCGCGTATCCTGACGGGGGTGCAGATCGACCGGCCCGCGACATGGGTGGTGTGCGACGCCAGCTTCATTGGGCTGCGCAAGGTGCTGGAGGTGCCGCTGGCGCTGGCGGCGCGGCCCACGCGGCTGGTAGCGCTGATCAAGCCGCAGTTCGAAGTGGGGCGCGGCGAGGTGGGCAAGGGCGGCGTGGTGCGCGATCCTGCCTTGCACGAGCGCGTCTGCGCCGAAGTGCAGGGCTGGCTGGAAGGCGAAGGCTGGGCGGTGCAAGGTATCACGACGAGCCCGATCACCGGCCCCGAAGGCAACGTGGAGTTCCTGATTTCGGCAATTCGCGCCGGGAAATCTGCGGAGATTGCCTAGTTGGCGGCGCGCCGCCAATATCGCACTGCTAGTACTGGTCGCGAATCGCTTTTTACCGGGCGCGTCCCGGGGAGATATTTCGAGCACATGCGTTATCTTGCCTCTCCCGCCCAGTTGCGCGCCAACCTGCTTCGCTGGTCGCTGTTTACCGTGCCCGCCGTGCTCGGCCTCGGCTTCCTTTCCAGCATCGTGGCCAATGCGGGGCCGGAAAACCCGTGGTTTGCCGCGCTGGCCAAGCCCGGGCTCTATCCGCCGCCCGCCACGTTCGGGATCGTGTGGTCGGTGCTTTATGTGCTGATCGGGGTGGCGCTGGCGATGGTCGCCTCGGCGCGGGGTGCGCCGGGACGCGGGGTGGCGGTGGCCGTGTTTGTGGTGCAACTGGCGCTCAATCTGGCGTGGAGCCCGGTGTTCTTCGGCATGCACCAGATGACCGCGGCGCTCGCGATCATCGGGGTGATGATCGTGGTGACGCTCGCCCTGATCGCGCTGTTCTGGCGCGTGCGGCCCATGGCAGGGGCGATGATGCTGCCCTATCTTGCGTGGATCTGCTTTGCCGCCGCGCTCAACTATCAGTTCCTCGCGCTGAACCCTGCTGCAGACGGCGCAGCGGGATCGGGCGCGGCGGTGCGGGTCCAACTCTGATTTTTGCCCCCCGTGCGCCTTGCACGGTGGGGGATGAAGGCCCATTTGCAGGCCATCACCGTTTTGAGAAGGCCAGGGCCATGCAGACCGAGAACCCGATGATCGCCGATTTCGTCAAGCTGCTCAACAGCGCCGCCGGCACGCTGGCAGGTATGGGCCGCGAGGCGGGCGAAACCGCGCGTGAGAAGCTGCGCGAAACCTTCGGCGGGATCGACTTCGTCAGCCGCGAGGAGTTCGAGGTGGTCAAGGACATGGCCACCGCCGCGCGTGAGGAAGCCGAGGCGCTGCGCGCTCGGATCGAGGCGCTGGAAGCCAAGCTGGCGGGCTGAGGGCGGCGCGAGGAAGGGTTTTCCTCGTCTGGCCGGAGCGAAAACTCGGTTTCCTATTCCAATAGTTCTCCCCGGCCTGTGCTTGACACGGGCCTTGGTTTTATTTGCCGACAAAGGCTAGCCAAGCCCCGTGTCAAGCACGGGGCGACGGGCAGGTTTTCATCCGCTGAACGGCTGGCGCAGAGACCTAAAGCCCCGCCGCCTTGAGCGCCTGATCGAGATCCTCGATCACGTCGTCGGCGTCTTCCAGACCCACGTTCAGCCGCAGCATACCCTCGGTCACGCCCATGTCGGCGCGGGTTTCTGCGCCGACGCCGTGGTGGGTGGTGGATGCCGGGTGGCACATCAGTGAGCGGGAATCGCCGATGTTGTTGGAAATATCGACCAGCTTCAGTGCATCGAGCAGGGCGTGCGCCTGCGCGCGGCCGCCGGGCACTTCAAGGCTGAAGATCGAACCGCCTGCCAGCATCTGCTTCTTCGCCAGCGCATGTTGCGGATGGCTGGGCAGGAACGGATAGCTCACGGATGGCACGCGGCTTTCGACGAAGGTGGCCACTTTGAGCGCATTCTCGCTCTGGCGGCGGATGCGCAGGTCGAGCGTTTCGAGGCCCTTGAGCACGACCCACGCGTTGAACGGGGCAATCGTGGGGCCGGTGTTGCGCTGGAAGGGCATCAGCTTGTCGTTGATGAACTGCGCCGAGCCCACCACCGCGCCGGCCAGCACGCGGCCCTGTCCGTCCATCATCTTGGTGGCCGAATAAGCGACGACATCCGCGCCGAAATCGAGCGGGCGCTGGAGCGCGCTGGTGGCAAACGCATTGTCGACCACGGTGGTGATGCCGTGCGCGCGGGCGAGGGCGCAGACATGCTCCAGATCGACGAGGTCCATCGTCGGGTTCGCGGGGCTTTCGAAAAAGAACACCTTGGTATTGGGCCGGATTGCGGCTTCCCATGCGGCGTTGTCGCCCGCGTCGATCGTGGTGCCCTCGATGCCGAAGCGCGGCAGCAGGTTGTCCACCAGCCAGCGGCAGGAGCCGAACGCGGCCTTGGCGGCGACGATGTGGTCCCCGGCGGAAAGCTGGCAGAGCAGCGCCGTGGTCATCGCGGCCATGCCGCTGGCCTGTGCGCGGCAGGCCTCCGCGCCTTCGAGCAGGGCGATGCGTTCTTCCAGCATCGCCACCGTGGGGTTCTGCAGGCGCGAATAGGTCATGCCCTCCGCCTCGCCCGCAAAGCGCGAGGCGACGGTGGCAGCATCGTCGTAGGAATAGCCCGAGGTAAGGAACAGGGCTTCCGACGTCTCGCCCATTTCCGAACGCCAAGTGCCGCCGCGCACGGCCTGCGTTGCGGGGCGCCAGTTGGCGGTGATCGAGCGGTCCTGTCCAGTTGTACGTTTCATAAGGCAAGGCCTTAGTTTTGCGGGCGGATTGGCGCAACCCGCACCATTGCCCTAGGGGGGCGGAACGCGGTATGCGCGCGCCAGCCATGACGCTGCTTTCCCGCATCACTGCACCGTTGACCGGCCCGCGCCGCCCAGACGGCGATCCGCTGGTGTGGTGCTGGGCGATCACGCTGGGGTTTCTGGTGGTGGTGCTGCACCGGCTGGGCACGCCATCGATGATCATGTTCGATGAAGTGCACTATCTGCCCGCCGCGCGGCGGCTCATAGCGCTGACCAGCCGTTTGAACCCGGAGCATCCGCTGCTGGGCAAGGAATTCCTCGCGCTGGGCATGCTGGTGTTCGGCGATGGGCCGTGGGGCTGGCGGCTGCCGAATGCGCTGCTGGGCACGCTGGGGCTGTTTGCCGGGATGCGCGCCCTTTGGTGGGCGAGCCTTTCGCGGCCCGCCACGCTGCTGTTTGGCCTGCTGTTTGCCACCAATTTCATCTGGTTCGTGCTGAGCCGGATTGCGATGCTCGACATGGCGATGGCGAGCATGATGGCGCTGGCCTTCTGGCAGGCGGCCTTGGCGTGGCGCAAGGGATCGCGGCTACATCTGGCGCTGTGCGGAGTTTTCCTTGGGCTTTCGCTGGGCGGAAAATGGAATGGCGCGCCGATCCTTGCGCTGCCGGGGCTGCTGTTTGCGTGGGACCGCTGGTGGGCGCTGGCCGGGCGGCGGCGCGGCTATCTGTGGGCGCGGGATGCGGGGCCGATCCGGAGCGTTTCGCTGCTGGAGGCCGCGGTGTGGCTGGGCGTGGTGCCGCTGATCGCCTATTTCGCGACCTTCGCGCCCGCGTTCTTCTACAAGGTGCAGCCGCTGACCTTGCGCGGGCTGATCCCGTGGCAGCAGTATATGCTGCAATTGCAGGACAGCGTGGTGAAGCCGCACCTCTACATGAGCCGGTGGTGGCAATGGGTGTTCAACATCCGCCCCATCTGGTTTTTCTATTCACCCTGGGACGGGGCGCAGCGCGGGGTGCTGATGATCGGCAATCCCTTCACGATGCTGGCCGGGTTGCCCGCGCTGCTGCTGTGCCTCTGGGCCGGGGTGCGGCGGGGCGACCGGCTGGGCGGGGCTGTCGTAGGGCTTTATATCGCCAGCCTGATCTTCTGGGCGATCAACGGCAAACCGGTGCAGTTCTACTATCACTACACGCTGGCCAGCGTGTTTCTGATGGCGGCGCTGGCGCTGGCGCTGGCGGGCTGGTGGGAGCAGGGGCGGCGCTGGCCGGGGGTGCTGACCGTGGCGCTGTCTGCCGCGCTGTTCGTGGGGTTTTACCCGATCCTTTCAGCGGCGGCGCTGGAGGGCAAGAATTCGTATCAGGACTTCACGTGGCTGGATAGCTGGCGGTAGGCGGCCGAGAACCCCTCCGTCATTCGCTGCGCGAATGCCACCTCCCCAATTGTGCTTCGCAAAAATGGGGAGGGCAAGGAGTACGTCCTCTCCATTTTTCCCGCAGGGACAAATGGGGAGGTGGCCTGCCGCAGGCAGGTCGGAGGGGGTCTTAGTACTTGCCCCAGACGAACTTGCTCGAAAGCGCAAAGTTCCACACCGAGCCGACGACGATGCCGACGATGGCTGCGGGATAGGCGTGAAAGCCCATGCGCATCAGCGCAGCGGCTGCGCCGACATTGGCGAGGAGGCCGACCGAGCAGGTGAGCGCGAACTTGGCCCAGCCGCGCAGCAGGGGCACGAAGCCGCGCAGGCGCTTGTCGGCATAAGTCAGCTCGTTGTTGAGCATGAAGTTGAAGCTCATCGCGACAATCGCTGCCGATGTCTGCGCGATGATGAATTCGAGCTGGTCGGACCAGTTGTGATAGAGCACTTTCTGGCCGAACGCGCCGAGCACGGCGGCAAGGACCGCCATGTGGACGATCACGCCAAGCCCGCCGATCGTGCCGAACAGGGCAAACCGCGTGGGGATGATGCGGCCCAGCCACTTATCATACAGGCCGATCAGGAATTCGAACACGACCGTGCGATCAAGCTTGCTTTCGCCTTCGGCGCGGGCGGCAAAGTTCAACGGGAATTCCTTGACGCGGAGCGGTGCATCGACCGTGGCGAGAATATCGAGCAGGATCTTGAAGCCCACGCCCGAAAGGCGGTGCGCGTCGGCCCGCAAGGTTTCGGCGCGGAGCATGAAGAAGCCGCTCATCGGATCGGAGAGCTGCACGCCCGTCACGCGGCGGGCGATGCGGTTGGCAAGGCCGGACGCCTTGACCCGGTCGGGCCGCCCCCAAGCTTCGGTGCTGGCGCCTTCGGCAAAGCGCGAGGCATAGGCGACGTCGTAGTCCGGGCTGCTGACGGCTTCGTACATGCCCGGCAGCAGCGCGGGATCGTGCTGGTGATCGGCGTCCATCACCGCCACGATGGGCGCAGCGGTGGCGCACATGCCTTCGATGGCGGCGGAGGCAAGGCCGCGCCGCCCGATCCGCTCGATCACGCGGACGCGCGGGTCGGTGCGGCCAATGCGGCGCGCTTCTTCGGCTGTGCCGTCGGGGCTGTTGTCGTCGACGAAGATCGCCTCCCACGACAGGCCCTTCAGCGCGGCATCAAGGCGCTCGACCATGAGCGCAATGTTCTTGCGCTCGTTGAAGGTGGGCAGGATGACAGCGAGTTGCAGCATGGGGCGGGCGCTTACAGCCTTGCGAGCACCGCGTCACCAATTTCCGTCGTTCCTGCTAGCCCGCCCAGATCGCGGCCCAGAACGCCGTCTGCCAGAGTGCGCGCAACGGCGGCTTCGATGCGGTCTGCCGCATCGGCAAGGCCGAGCGAGTGGCGTAGCAGCATGGCAAGCGACAGGATCGTGGCGATGGGATTGGCGAGGCCCTTGCCAGCGATATCGGGCGCGGAGCCGTGGATCGGTTCATAGAGGCCGAACGTGCCATACTGAGTCTGCCGCTCACCCAGCGAGGCCGAGGCGAGAAGGCCGATGGAGCCGACGCACATGCTGGCCTGATCGGAGAGAATATCGCCGAACAGGTTGCCGGTGACGACGACATCGAACTGGCCGGGGCTCTTCACCAGCTGCATCGCTGCGTTGTCGACATACATGTGTTCGAGCGCCACGTCGGGGTATTCCTTGGCGACTTCGATCACCACGTCGCGCCAGAGCTGCGAGGTTTCGAGGACATTGGCCTTGTCGACCGAGCAAAGCCTGCCCGAGCGCCCCTGCGCGGCGCGGAAGGCAATGTGGGCGATGCGCCGCACTTCGCTTGTCGAATAGGACATCATGTCCCAGCCTTCGCGTTCGCCGCTGGCAGTGGTGCGAAAGCCCTTTTCGCCGAAATAGACGTCGCCATTAAGCTCGCGCACGATCAGCAGATCGATGGCGCCGGCCACTTCGGGGCGCAGCGCGGAGTGACCTTCGAGCCCGGCGAAAACCTTGGCGGGGCGCAAGTTGGCGAACAAGGTGAGTTCCTTGCGCAGGCCGAGGATCGCCTGTTCGGGGCGCAAGTGGCGTTCGAGGGCGTCGCAAGTGGGATCGCCAACCGCACCGAACAGCACGCCATCGGACGCGGCGGCAAGGGCAAGGGTTTCAGGCGGAAGGGGGTGGCCGGTTGCGTGATAGGCGACGCCGCCGACAAGCGCTTCCTCGCGCGCAATGCCAAGATCGAGCGCATCGAGCACGCGCAGCGCCTCGCGCGTCACTTCGGGGCCGATGCCATCACCCGGCAGAACTGCAATCTTCATCACGCCATCCTTGAACTGGTCACTGTACTTACCCAGAAGATCGGGCCTCGCCGCCGATCCGCTTCAATCGCTCGATCAGCATGGCGCGCGCCGCCATACCATCGCGGCGCGGATCGGCAAGCAGGTGCTTGGAAAGCGCGAGGCCCTGACGGTCCAGCCGGGCGATCAGGCGGTCCCACGGTTCCTCGGCGGGCGGCGTGGGCGTGTGGCCATAGCCGATTTCCTGCAGCAGCAACATTTCATAGGCGGCTACGGCGCGCGCCCAGCCCCGTGCCGAAGGGGCGTTGCAGATCGCATCCAGCACGGCTTCGAGGGCGCTGTGCAGCGGGGGGAAGGGCTGGCCTTCGGGCAGGGCGCGGGCCGTCAGCGTGGTCACCCAGCCGATCCCGGCGCTGGCCAGCGGCTCGGTCAGCCAGGGGCCGCGGCTGGCGACAAGCTCGAGCCGGGCAGTGGGAAGCTGGCTGGGATTGCGGGCGTTGAGTTCGGCGTCGACCAGATTGCCGGGAATCAGCACGGGGCGCAGCGTGCGGCCACGTGCCCCGGCGACATAGCCTGCGACAAGGCCGTGATCGGCGGTCATCAGGCGCACCACTGCGCCCGTTTCGCCGTGGGCGCGGGAGGCACAGACAATGGCGGGCGCGCGGATCAGCATGGCAAAACCCCGTGTGGAGATTGCCACATGTTGCGGCAAGGCGGTGAAGCGATGAATCCCCCGTTGGAACCGGCGCCAATCTGCGCTAGCTTACGCGCTATGAAACAGCTCTTCCAGCATGCTGCCATGACGGAGGGAGTGACCGTGCGGGTCGCGGTCAATTTCCTGCCCGAACAGTCGCGTATCGATGCCGGCAAATGGTTCTGGGTCTATCACATCCGGATCGAAAACGACTCTGACGGGCCGATCCAGCTGCTCACGCGGCACTGGCGGATCACGGACGGGCGCGGGATGATCAACTACGTCGATGGTGACGGTGTGGTGGGCGAACAGCCGCTGCTGCAGCCGGGCGCTTCGCATGATTACGTCTCCGGCTGTCCGCTCGGCACCCCGCATGGCAGCATGGAAGGGCACTACACAATGCAGCGTGCCGATGGTTCGCTGATCGATGTGGCGATTCCCTTCTTCCCGCTTGCCGCCCCCGCCACGGCGAACTGATCTGCGCAGATGAAGCGGACTCACCTGCCGCTTAACGGCCTGCGCGTGCTGGATGCGGCGGCGCGGCACCTTTCGTTCACGCGCGCGGCGGATGAACTGGCGGTCACGCCCGCAGCCGTCGGCCAGCAGATCCGCGCGCTGGAAGATCTGCTCGGTGTCGTGCTGTTTCGCCGCACCACCAAGGGGCTGGTGCTGACCGACGAGGCGGCGGCGGGGCTCGATGCGATCCGCGAAGGCTTCTTGCGCTTCGAGGAAGGCGTGCAGGCGATGCAGGCCGGGCAATCGAGCCATGTCTACACTGTGGCCTGCCCGCGCGATTTCTTTGCCGCCTGGCTCAGCCCGCGCCTTGCCGCGTTTCGCCACGCCAATCCGGGCCTGCGGTTTGCGCTTGTCGGCAGCGATGGCGATCTGGATTTTACCGAAGCCAATCTCAATCTGGCGGTGCGCTGGGCAGAAGGACCGGGCGAACTGGAGGGCATCTCGCTGGGTGAGCCGCTGATGCAGGTCGTGGCGGCACCGGATGTGGGCACAGATGCCCCGTGGATTGCCTGGCCGGGAGACCCCGCGCCCGAAGGCCCTGCAGCGGATGGCGCGGCGCGCGAGACTCAGTTTTCGGTTGGCGATGGCGGCACCGCAATCAGCGCGGCGGCCGCTGGCCTAGGTAAGGCGCGGGTGCCGCTGATGCTGGCGCAAGGCGCGATTGCGGCGGGCAAGATCGCGCCGCTGGGCGCTCCTGAACCCAGCCGCCGGTCTTACTGGCTGGTCGCTCCGCTGCCGCAGTGGCGGCAGAAGAAGGTCAAGGCGCTCGTGGCAGCGTTGACGGACGCGGTGCCATAGCGCCGGTCGATGTCGGGGAAAGTCCGTTTCGGGTGTTATTTATCCCCGGATTCATGGGCTTTCGGGCTGCCGGATTGAGAGGGCGTTAACTCTCGGGGCCGTAAACCGCCGCGATGGCAAGCGGCGTTTCCTATTCCGGAATGCATGCCGGCGCCCGGCGCTGGCTGCTTGGCCGTGTCCGGAGCCTTCGTTGCTATGGGCGCCATTGGCAGCAGCGCAGCGGGGATGCCTTTACCATCGCCTATGCCCGCAGTGTGTCGCACCGCGCGCCGCTGCTCTACCTTGCGGTTATCTTCAACGCGTTGCTCGTGGCCTGGGCCTTCCGGGCGCACGCGCCGGTGGCGATGCTGCTGGTGGTGCCTGGCATCGTGGCGCTGGCCGCCAACCGCGCGCTCTACTGGATGCCGGCGCGCGTGGCGGTCCGTTCGGTCGACGTGCTGCGCACCGATATCACCTCGATGCACCGGCTGGGCGGATGGGGTGCGCTGGTGTTCGTGGCGTGGTCCTTGGGGCTCTATCCCTATGGCGATGCGGGCCTGCGCGAGCTGCTCCATTTCGTCATCGCGGTAACGATGTTTGCCGCGGTGCTGGGCATGGCCCATGCGCCCGAGACGGCCATCCGCCTGGCCCTCGCCTTCACGGTGCCGTGGAGCCTGTTTGTGCTGGCGACGGGACACCCCGATGCGGCGGCGATTTCGCTGGCGCAGGTCTTCGTGACCGCCATTCTGCTGACGATGACACAAGTCCAGCACCGTGATTTCGTGCGGCTGGAGCTATCGCGCCAACTGCTCGAACGGCGCGAGCAACAGGCCGCCGAACTGGCTAGCGCGCATTACCGGCAGGCGACGGTGGACCACCTGACCGGCGGCAGAAACCGGCGCGCGATTCTGGCGTGTCTGGAAGAGCATCTGACTGCTCCGGATGATGCGAACCGGCCCTGGCTGGCGCTGTTCGATCTCGACGGGTTCAAGCACGTCAACGATACGTACGGCCACGCGGCGGGCGATCATGTGCTGAGCGCGGTGAACCAGCGTATCGGACAGATCGCAGGGGTTTCGGCGCACGGGCGGCTGGGCGGCGACGAGTTTGCCATCCTGTTTGACGGCTGCTTCACCGCTGATGCCGTGCTGGCCGCCGCTCGCGTGCTTTCGCAGGCGATCCGCGAGCCGATCGCCTTCAACGGCGCCACGCTGCGCCTGTGCGGTTCGATCGGGCTGCACCGGGTGCATGGTGCTGCCGCCTCGACCTGCCTCGAGCGGGCCGATGCCGCACTCTACAAGGCCAAGAACCTGGGCGACGGCGCGATTGTGGCGTTCGGGCCGGAGGACGAGGTGGCGCTGCAGCAGCGTTCCACCGCGATGCGCCAGTTCAACGATTGCGCGCTGGAGGAGCGGCTGCGGCTGCTCTACCAGCCGATCTTCGATTGCCGGGATAACAGGGTCGTGGGGATGGAGGCGCTGGCGCGCTGGTCTCCGGATGGGGTGGAATGGCAATCTCCGGGCGAGTTCCTTGCTATTGCCGAGGCCACCGGGCGCACGGGCGAACTGACCCGGCTGGTGCTGGCGCGCACGCTGGCGGAATGTCGTCCGTGGGAGACGGGGCTGGAGGTTTCGATCAATCTGGCCGCGCGCGACGTGGTGCGCGAAGGGCTGGCCGAGACGATTGCCGCAATCGTGGCCGAGGCCGGAGCGACCCCTTCGATGGTCATGCTCGAAGTGACCGAGCGCGCGCTGCAGCTTGATCCCAAGCGGGCGGCCACGCAGCTGCTGGCTTTTCGCGAACAGGGCTTCCGCATTGCGCTCGATGATTTCGGCGCGGGCTGGTCGAGCCTTTCGCAGCTGCGCGATCTGCCGCTGGACCGGATCAAGCTCGACCGCGAACTGGTCGGCGCGCTGGCGACCGACCCGGGCGCGCGGGCCGTGACCGGCATGATCGTGGCGCTGGCCTGGCAGCTTGGCATCGGCTGTTCGATCGAAGGCGTGGAAAGCGCAGCGCAGGCCGAAGCCGCCCGCGCGCTGGGGATCCATCTGATGCAGGGCTACCACTTTGGCCGACCCGAGCCCGCGCATGAGGCGCTGCGAGTCTATGCTGGCCAAAATGCTGAAAAGCTGGCCGCAACGTTAGCAGTGCGTATCGGGTAGCGGAACTTCGCGCAGCGTGCCGCGCGGGTTGATGCGGCGAAACAGCGTGCCATGCTCGCTCCAAAGCACCAGCAGCAGCCCGCCGAGCCCGCAGCCGAAGAACGCGATGGCCAGCGGCAGCGCGGTGCCATCGTAGGCAAGGCCGATCACCATGCCGAGGCCCGAGCCGATCACCATGCGCAGGAACGCCTGCACCGAGCTGGCCGCACCGGCCATGTGCGCAAACGGCTGCAGCGCGATCGAGCTGAAATTGGCGCCGATGAAGCCGACCATGCAGATATTGAGCGCGATCACCGGCATGAATTCGATCAAGGTCTCTGATGGGCGGCTGGCCAGCCAGACCTGCAGCGCGCTGAGCGACAGCGAGACGAGGACTGCCGTGTGCGACACTCGCCGCGCGCCAAACCGTTCGACGATGCGCGAATTGAAGAAGCTGGCAAAGGCCATGCACAGCGCGGTTGCGCCGAAGATCAGCGGAAACCAGTCGCCAGCGCCGAAGTGCTCGCCGACCAGCTGCTGCGCGCAGTTCACATAGCCGAACAGCGCGCCAAGGATGAGGCCGCCGCCCACGACATAGCCGAACGAGGAGCGATCGGAGGCAGCGGTAATCATGTTGCTGGCAATGGCGCCGGGGCGGATCGGCTGGCGATTGGCGGGATCGAGCGTTTCTTCAAGCCGCAGCCCCACCCACAGGCTGACGATCACCCCCATCACCGCCAGCAGGCCGAAAATCCAGCGCCAACCCGCCACCATCAGCACGGCAAGGCCGATGCTGGGCGCAACCATGGGCACCATCATGAAGATCACGGTGATGGTCGACATCTGCCGCGCCATGGCATCGCCGCCGTGGCGATCGCGGATGATGGCGGATGGCAGCACGGTGAGGCCGGCGCTGCCGATAGCCTGCGCGGCGCGCAGTACGAGCAGCGTGGTGAAATCGGTTACAAGCGCGCAGCCCAGCGAGAGCACGATATAGAGCGCAAGGCTGCCCAGCAGCACCGGGCGGCGGCCATAGCGGTCTGCCAGCGAGCCGGGAATCAGGGCGCCAAGGCCGCTGGCGATCAGGAACACGCCCACGATCAGCTGGCGCTGGTTGGGATCGGTGATTGCCAGTTCCTGCGCGATTCCGGCCAGCGCGGGCAGCATGGCATCGATGGCCAGTGCCTGTAGCGCCATCGACATTGCCATCAGCACTACGAATTCGCGCGGTCCCATTTGGCCAGAAGCAGGGGCGGAACCGGGCGCGCTGGCGGGGGCGGAAGAAGCAGTACTCATGCCCAGGCCTATAAGCAGAACGGGGAATGGTTCCCAGTGCTTTATGCTGCACTGCGAAAAGGGGTAGTATGCCTCCCATGTCAACCCTGCCGCCCCATGAAACGGATGACGAGGAGACCGCCAGCGGTCTGCGCAAGGTGATCCATATCGACATGGACGCTTTCTTCGCGAGCGTGGAGCAGCGCGACAATCCGGCGCTGCGGGGCAGGCCGGTGGCGGTCGGCGGATCATCGGCGCGGGGCGTGGTGGCAGCGGCCAGCTATGAGGCGCGCGTCTTCGGCGTGCGTTCTGCCATGCCTTCGGTGCGCGCGGCGCGGCTGTGCCCTGAGCTGATTTTCTGCCCGCCGCGCTTCGAGGTCTACAAGGCGGTCTCGCGCCAGATCAGGGCGATTTTCCTGCATTTCACGCCGCATGTGGAGCCGCTCTCGCTCGACGAGGCCTATCTCGACGTGACGGACGACTTGCGCGGGATCGGCTCTGCCGTGCTGATTGCCGAGCTGATCCGGGCGCGGATCAAGGCCGATACCGGGCTGACGGCAAGCGCGGGGGTTTCGTACAACAAGTTCCTCGCCAAGCTCGCCAGCGATCAGAACAAGCCTGACGGGCTGTGCGTGATCCGGCCCGGCGAGGGCGCGGCGTTCGTGGCGGGGCTGCCCGTGAAACGCTTTCACGGGGTGGGGCCGCGCGGGGCGGAAAAGATGGCCGCGCTGGGCATCGTGAGCGGCGCCGATCTGGCGCAGCGCGATCTTGCTTTCCTGCGGGCGCATTTCGGATCGCAGGCAGACTACCTCTACCGCGCCGCAAGGGGCATCGACTTGCGCCGGGTGCGGGCCGACCGGCCGCGCAAATCGGTGGGTGGAGAGCGCACCTTTGAACGCGATATCGGCAGCGGACCGGCGCTGCGCGAGGTGCTGGAGCGGATCATCAGCCTGGTGTGGGAGCGGATCGAGCACAGCGGCGCCAATGGCCGGACCGTCACGCTCAAGCTCAAGGACACCAGTTTTCGCACGATCACGCGGGCGCGCTCGTTTCCCGAAGCGGTGCCGGACGAGGCCGCTTTTGCCGAAGCGGCGCGGGCTCTGCTTGATGGCGTGCTGCCGCTGCAGCAGCCGGTGCGGCTGATGGGGTTGACGCTGTCGGCGCTGGAGGGGGAAGCCAGCCCGCCGCCGCCTGCCGCAGCAGCGCAGGGCGGGCAGGGCAGCCTACCGTTCTGAGCGCTGCTGATGGGCGCGCCACGCCTGCCACTGCGCGAGCGCGCCATGCACCGCGTCGCCCGTGGTGGGCGGCAGGGCTTCCAGGCCAAAGAAGGCGGCCTCCGCGATCTCGCGCTCGTCAGCGCGGGGTGTGCCGCTGGCCGTGCCAGTGACCAGTTCGATGCGGTTGCGCCAGCCGCCCGGCATCACGCGCGGATCGGTGCCGAACCAGACGGGCGCTTGGAGAATGCAGCCCGTTTCCTCGGCCAGTTCGCGGGCGCCGGTCATGGCGGGGGCTTCCCCATGCGCAAGGCCGCCGCCGGGGAGCAGCCAGCGATCCGGCTGGTGATAGCTGTGGCGCACCAGCAGCAGGCGGCCCGCAGGATCAAACGCCAGCACCCCGCAGCCGCGCACCTCGCGCCGCAGCAGGCCCCAGATCCGCAGCCGCACCGGCTGGCCGATCTTCAGCAGCGCGCGGTGCAGCGGCGGTGGCAGGCGCGAGAGCATCCTTCAGCCGAGGATCGAGCCGAGGAACCACACGCGCTGCTGGGCCTGATCGGTCCAGTCGTCGGCGGCGCCTTCGGTGGCGTTGTCGCCCGCTTCGGTCGCGGCGGCCTTGGCGGCGCGGATGCGCGTGAGGAGCGCGGCGTTGTCATCGCGCAGGGCGGTGAGCATGGCGGCGGCATCAAGGCCGCTGCGATCATCATCCGCGATCGTGCTGCGCGCGGCAATCGCACCAATCGATGTCAGCGTGGTTCCGCCGTTCTTGCGCACGCGTTCGGCGATCACGTCGGTCAGCGCAAAGAGTTCGGCGGCCTGCGCATCGAACAGAAGGTGCAGATCATGGAACTGCGGGCCTTTTACGTGCCAGTGATAGTTCTTGGTTTTGAGATAGAGTGCAAAGTAATCAGCGAGGAGGCCGTTGAGCGTATCGGTCAAGGCTTTGGAGGTGTTGTCACCGGGCATATCTGAATCCTTTGTCGTGAGCTCCACGATGCTGCCGCTATACACCCGTCTGCCGGTGAACCTTCACGCTAAATCCGCTTTTCTCTGATCGCCCGTCTCGATCAATCCGGCGCAGCGCGCGGGGCCATGGCGAGGATGAGCGCACCAGCCACCGCCGACACGAGCGAGCCTGCCAGCACGCCGATCTTGGCGTCTTCGATCAGGTGCGGCGAACCGGCGAAGGCCAGCGCGCCAATGAACAGGCTCATGGTAAAGCCGATGCCGCACAGCAGCGCCATGCCCCACAGGTGGAGCAGCCCGGCCCCCGCTGGCCGCTTGGCTAGCCCCAGCCGTTCGCAGCCAAGGATGGCGAGCATGACGCCGGCCTGCTTGCCCAAGATCAGCCCGAGCGCAATGCCCAGTGGCAGGGGGGCCAGCAGATGGCCGGCGCCCAGTTCCACGCCCGCATTGGCAAGGCCGAACAGCGGGACGATCACGAAGCCGCTGACACCCACCAGCGCATGTTCGAGCCGCAGCAGCGGGCTATCCCCACGCCGGTCGAGCGCAACCGGAATGGTGAAGGCTGCCAGCACGCCCGCCACCGTGGCGTGGATGCCGGAATGCAGCACCGCAAACCACAGCCCGGCAGCAAGAACCAGATAGGGTGTCAGGCGGCGCACGCCGAATCGGTTCAAGCCTGCCATCGCCGCGAACAGCGCGGCGCCAAGGCCCAGCCAGACCAGATCGAGCGAAACGGTGTAGAACAGGGCAATCACGGCGATGGCGCCAATATCATCGACCACCGCGACGGTGAGCAGGAACAGACGCACGGACGGAGGTACCCGGCTGCCCACCAATGCCAGCACGCCCAGCGCGAAGGCGATGTCGGTGGCGGACGGTATAGCCCAGCCTCCATGCAACTCGGAGTGTTCGTTAGTAACGATCAGGTAGACCAGCGCCGGGACCGCCATTCCGGCCGCTGCCGCCAGCACCGGGAGCCGCCGCCGGGCGCTGTCGGCCAGCGCGCCCATCACGAATTCGCGTTTTATTTCAAGGCCTACAACGAGGAAGAACAGCGCCATCGCGCCGTCGTTGATCCAGTCATGAAGGTTATCGAGGCGCGCCACCGGGCTCCACGGCAAGGCTCGCAGGAAGAGATCGTGCCAGGCATGGGCTAGCGGGGAATTGGCCAGCGCCAGCGCGATGGCCGCGCAGGCCATCAGCACCAGACCCGGGGCGGCCTCGCTGGCGGCGATCCGCCTGCGCAACCCGCCAGACCCTTGGTTTCTCGCCATTCTCGAACCAATCCTTCGGTCTGGTGTCGTTGCCACATTAAGCAATCACGCGTATTTCTGTCCGGTGGGAATAGTGCCGTTTGGGGCACGAGGGCAAGCCTATGACGCCGTTTTACGCGGCATTGGAGTGGCTCGGTCGTGCCGAGCATGAACTCCTCCTGTTCGCCGCGATTTGGTTCGCGGTGGGGTCCCTTGACGAACTCGGTATCGATCTTCTGTGGTTCTGGCTGCGCCTCACCGGGCGGGCGCGCACGGGCAAGGTTCCGGCCGATAGCCAGGGCCCCTTACGCGGCGTGGCGGCCGTGTTTGTGCCTGCCTGGCAAGAAGCGGCGGTGGTTGGCGCGATGCTCAGGCACACGCTCGAGGCATGGCCGCAGAAGGATCTCCGCATCTACGCCGGATGCTATCGCAACGACATGCCGACACTGGCCGCGATGATGGGCGCAGCGCGCGATCCGCGCCTGCGCATCGTGGTGCATAACTGCGATGGGCCCACCACCAAGGCGGATTGCCTCAACCGGCTTTACGCGGCGCTGGTCGAGGATGAGCGCCGCGGCAGCTTCCGCGCGCGCAGCATCATCCTCCACGATGCCGAGGACATGGTGCATCCGGCGGCGCTGGGGCTGCTCGATCGCGGGCTGGACGATGCCGATTTCGTGCAGCTGCCGGTGCGGCCCGAACCGCAATCAGGTTCGCGCTGGGTGGCTGGCCATTATTGCGACGAATTTGCCGAATCGCATGGCAAGGCGATGGTGGTGCGCGATTGGCTGGGAGTTGGCCTGCCTGCTGCCGGGGTCGGCTGCGCCTTTTCGCGCGATTCGGTTGATGCGATTGCCGCGCGGCGCGGTTCGACCGAGCCGTTTGCCGCCGAATGCCTGACCGAGGACTATGAGTGCGGCCTGCTGATCGGCCAGATCGGCGGCGCGGCCAAGTTCGTGCGGATGCGCGACGCTGAGGGGCAGCTTGTGGCCACGCGGGAGTTCTTTCCGGCAGGGCTGGGGCCGTCGGTCCGCCAGAAGACGCGGTGGATGCATGGCATCGCGTTTCAGGGCTGGGACCGGCTGGGCTGGGAAGCGCATCCGCTGGAACTGTGGATGCGGCTGCGTGATCGGCGCGCTCCGCTCAATGCCATCGTGCTGGCGGCGGCCTATGTCCTGCTGATCATCTCGCCGCTGCTGTTCATCGCGGCGCAGCTTGGCGTCTATCATCCGCAGCCGATCGATCCGCTGCTGCGCGGGCTGCTGATCTTCAATTTCGCGGCACTGGGGTGGCGCTGCCTGCTGCGCGCTGCGTTCACCGCGCGCGAATACTCGCTGGGCGAGGGGGTGATGGCCGTGCTGCGGATGCCGCTGGCCAATGTGATCGCGATCATGGCGGGGCGCCGGGCCATCATGGCCTATCTGGCCTCGCTCTACACCGGCCGGGTGCAGTGGGACCACACCACGCACTTTGCCCATCCAGCCTTTGCCCCGGTCCGCTGACGCAGGCGGTCGCCCTGATCCCGCTTCGCGGTGCGCACGGGGCCGGAAAGACTGGTCCGCCCGGGCAACCGGTCATTGCGCTGGCGATGATTCTGGCGGTGTGGATCGCCATGCGG
>JBIPOH010000027.1:0-17094 GCA_044379435.1 Novosphingobium sp. | reverse complement strand
GCCGATATCCTGATCGCCGCCGAAGCCGAGGCTTACGCCGAAGCTGCCTGAGCGCGGCGGGGATCATCGGCGAGGGACCGCCTGCCGGAGCACCCCCCTCTGGCGCGGCAGGCGGTCCATTATGCCTTATTCTGCCGCGAAGCTGATCTCGGCATGGGCGCGCAAACGCTCGACCAGCGCTTCGCCCAGAAGCCCGCCCGGCGTGGCGATGGCGCCTTCTGCCTTGCACGAAAGCAGCGCGATGCCCGTTTCGGCCAGCATCCGGCTGGTCGAGCCATAGCCCGGATCGTAGCGGCCCTTGACGCCATAGCGGATCTCGCGCCCGTCGGGCATTTCGCCCACGAACAGCACATCGTAATGCCCGTTCAGCCGCTCTTCGGCGGTCGGCCCTTCGCCGGGCTTGGGATCGTTCGGCCCGCCGATCATCGGTGTCTTCGCGATATGCTCGGCAATCGCCTGACCCTGCTCGCCCGGCCCGGTCAGCACCATCTCGTCATAAACAAAGTCTGCGCCGTAGGGGTGCCCGCGCAAGAAATTGGTGCGGTGGACGTTCTTGGTGTTGATCACCGCCATGATGAACGGCGCGGCCCAGCTGCCGGTAGCGTCATCAAGGAACGGCGTATCGCCCGCAGGCTGCGCCGGACCTTCGAAGCCCGGCGTCAGGCCGAACGGGCTCTGCATGATCGGGATCAGCGAAGGGTTCGCCCCCAAGGCCTTCAAGGTTGCGCCGAGGCTTGCGGCGGTGCCGCCCGAGAAGCCGCCGACCATGGCCCGCACGCGGCACTTCACGCGCGGCGCCGGAGCGCCAAAGCGCGCCTTGGCTTCCTGCTGCAGCATGAACACGCCGAGATCGAAGGGAATCGAATCGAAGCCCGATGAGAACGCCACCCGCGCGCCCGTCTGCTGCGCCTGCTCATGCAGTGCATCGACCATCTGGCGCATCCACACCGGCTCGCCGCAAAGGTCGGCATAGTCCGTCCCTGCTGCGACGCAGGCGCGCAGCACCGGCTCGCCATAGAGTTGATACGGGCCAACGGTGGTCACGACCACGCGGGTCGCCTCGGCCATGGCGGAAAGGCTGGCGGGATCGTTCGAATCGGCCACGACAAGCGGCGTATCGGCAGGCGCGCCAATCAGATCGCGCACTTCGGCAAGCTTTTCCGCGCTGCGCCCGGCCATCGCCCAGCGCGGACCGTCTTTGCCGTAATGGTGCGCCAGATACTCGGCCACCAGCCGTCCGGTATAGCCGGTTGCGCCATAAACGATGATGTCAAACGGCCGTTCGGCCTTGCTCGTTGCCATTGCTCTCTCCCGGTTATCGTTGAATTCAAAGGTTTGGCGTCAAAGTTTGGGCAGGGTTACCCCGCGCTGGCCCATGTATTTGCCAGCGCGGTCGGCATAGCTGACTTCGCACGGCTCGTTCCCCTTGAGGAACAGGAACTGGCACGCGCCCTCGTTGGCATAAATCTTGGCGGGCAGCGGCGTGGTGTTCGAAAACTCAAGCGTCACATGGCCTTCCCAGCCCGGCTCGAGCGGCGTCACGTTCACGATGATTCCACAGCGGGCATAGGTCGACTTGCCGAGGCAGATCACCAGCACATCGCGCGGCACGCGGAAATACTCCACCGTCCGCGCCAGCGCGAAGGAATTGGGCGGGATCACGCAGACATTGGTCTTGCGGTCCACGAACGAGTTCGAGTCGAAGTTCTTCGGATCGACCACCGCCGAATCGACGTTGGTGAAGATCTTGAATTCGTCCGCCACGCGCGCGTCATAGCCATAGGAGGACAGGCCATAGGAAATGCAGTCTTCGCGCCGCTGGCTCTCCACGAACGGCTCGATCATGCCGTGTTCCATGGCCTGCGTGCGAATCCACTTGTCGGAAAGAATGGCCAACGGGGCGCTCCGGTGTGCTGGAAAGGGAAGAAGGTCGTTCAGGCCAGATTGGCCGGTCCGAACGCATGGGGCAAGAGGGCCGAAAGCGCCACCTGCGTTAAGCCGCCTGCGGCCACGCCGATCACGCAGGGGTCGGTCCCGCCCAACGCTGCGAGTTCGTGCAGCATCTGGCGGCAGCGCCCGCAGGGCATGACCGGCTCGGCACCGATCACCGCACCGCCAGCTGAATCTGGCCTGCCGCCCGCAATCGCCACTGCCACCAGCCCGCCGCGCCGCCCTTCGCCCATGGCTTTGGCCACGGCATTGGCTTCCGCGCAGAGCGACAGGCCGTAGCTCGCGTTCTCGACATTGGCCGCCGTGACCACCGCGCCATCGGCAAACAGCAGGGCCGCGCCCACATGAAAGCGCGAATAGGGCGCATAGGCCAGCCGCGCCGCAGCCCGCGCCGCTTCAGCCAGCTCTGCTGCAGGCCCGTTCACCGGTGCACCGCCACCCAGCGCACCGGGCCTGCCAGCCCCGCAAGCCGCAGCCGCGTCGTTGCCGTCCACATCACCCAGGGCCGCCCGGCATAGCCCGGCTCCAGAAAGTCCCCAGCCAGCCACAAGTTGCGATCGATGCGCCGGGCAAGATGATAATGCCCCTCGAAACTGCGCGAAAGCATGAGGATCGCCGGGCGTTCGGTGTGCTTCTCGATCTGGTTGAGGAACGTGGTCAGCTCGCTCTGCATCGCCGCTTCACCCGGTGGTTGCGGGCAGGACCGCGAATCGAGATCGAGCGCCACCGCCGGAGGCAGCAGCGCTTCCTCGCGCGGCACCAGCGTGACATAATCGGCGGCCTGCGCGTCTGCCGGGGCACACAGATCGTAGACATGCACAGCGCCAACCTGCAGCCCGGCCCGGCGCGCACGCTCCAGCGCCGGGGTGAACGCCGCATCGCGCCGCCCCGTGCCTTCGCTCGCTGTCAGATAGACGAAATCGGCCCCATGCGCCTTGAGCATCGACCAATCGACCGCGCCGTCGTGCACATCAAGCCACGTACCCTGCACCGGAAAGCGTGTGCGATCCGGCTCCCATCGGCGCGATTCCAGCCAACCGAATCCTGCCGCTGCCACCACAAGCAGCACAGTCGCCACGATCCATGCGCGTCGCCGCGCTGGCTTTCGCGAGCTGTTCACGGTGCCTTGCCCAGCCTTGCGGATCATCCCCTGATATGCAGCACGCAGATCAGGGTGAACAGCCGACGCGCCGTGGCAAAATCGGTCTCGATCTTCCCTTCCAGCCGCTCCAGCAGCAGCTCGGCCGCTTCGTTGTGGACGCCGCGCCGGGCCATGTCGATCGTCTCGATTTCCTGCGCGGTCGCGCGGCGGATCGCCTGATAATACGAATCGCAGATCGCGAAGTAATCGCGGATCGGCCGGCGAAACCGCCCAAGACCGAGCACGATGGTCTCCAGCGGAGCGCCATCATCCGCCGCAATCGCCAGCGCCAGCCGTCCGTCATCCACCGAGAGCCTGAGGCGATAAGGCCCTTCAAAGCCTGCGGCGGCCGCGCGCACAGGGCGGAACGTATTCTCCTCGATCAGATCGAAGATCGCGATGCGGCGCTCCTGCTCGATATCGGCATTGCGCCACACGATCGTCGCCTCGTCGAGCTCGATATGCGAAATGCGCGGGTCGGCCATGGCGTGCAGTCTCTCGCAGACGGCTTCGGCGCGGGCAAGCCATTTGCGCACCGAAGAGGAACGAAGGGGAGCCCCCTGCGCACACACCAGAAAAAGATTCATGGGGTCCGGGGGCGATGGCCCCCGGGTTTCCTCTTCTTCTGTTTGTCTGCATTCTTTCCTCCCCGCTATCCACAGGCACGCCGCCCCCGCCGCCCATTGCCGCCAGCCCCCCGCTCCGTCACAAGCGCGCCATGTCCAACGTTCAGCCGATCCCATTGCGTGAGCCCGAATCGGGCGGTGCGCCCGCCGCCTCGCTTCCCTCGAACGTCGAGGCCGAGGCCGCGTTTCTTGGCGCGGTGCTGATCGACAACCGCATTCTGGAAGAACTGCAGACGCCGCTGCGGCCAGAGCATTTCCATGCCGCCGTCCATGGCCGTGTGTTCGAGCGGATTCTGGCGCTGATCGACCGCAAGGCCGTGGTCACCCCGGTCACGCTCAAGCCCTATTTCGAGGCGGACGAAGGCCTCCGGGAACTGGGCGGCACGGCCTATCTGGCGCGCCTCACCGCCGATGGTCAGGGCCTGCTCGCCCCGCGCGAACTGGCCGAACAGATCTATGATCTGGCGCTGCTGCGCGAACTCATCATGGTCGGGCGCAATCTCGTCTCGGGCGCGATGGACACGAGCGAGGCCGTTGCCCCCTTGAAGCAGATCGAGCAGGCCGAAGCCGCGCTCTATGCCGTGGCCGAAGGCGCACAGACCGGCAACGAAGCGCAGAGCTTCGGCGTTGCCACGCGTGCCTCACTGGAAATGATCGAAAAGGCGCTGCTTTCGGGCGGCCACATTTCTGGCAAGACCACTGGCCTCACCTCGCTCAACGAGAAGATCGGCGGGCTCCATGACAGCGATCTCATCATCCTTGCCGGGCGCCCGGGGATGGGCAAGACCTCGCTCGTCACCAACATCGCGTTCAACGCGGCAGACCGGCTGCGCCGCGATCTGGCGGACGGGATCACCCTCAAGGATTCGGTTGGCGCAGGCGTCGCGTTCTTCAGCCTCGAAATGAGCGCGGACCAGCTGGCCACCCGTATCCTCGCCGAACAATCGGGCATCAGTTCCGAGGCGCTGCGCATGGGCCGCATCAGCCGCGAGGATTTCCAGCAGCTGTCGTTCGCCAGCCAGCGCCTTGCCGAACTGCCGCTCTTTATCGACGATACGCCCGCGCTCACCATCGGCGCGCTGCGCACCCGCGCCCGCCGCCTCAAGCGCCGCCACGATATCGGCCTTATCGTGGTCGATTATCTCCAGCTGCTGCAAGGCTCCGGCCGCGCCAGCGACAACCGCGTGAATGAAATTTCGGAGATCAGCCGCGGCCTGAAAACGCTGGCCAAGGAACTGGCGGTGCCAGTGATCGCGCTCTCGCAGCTCAGCCGCGCGGTCGAACAGCGCGACGACAAGCGCCCGATGCTCTCGGACCTGCGCGAATCGGGCTCGATCGAGCAGGACGCGGACATGGTCTGGTTCGTGTTCCGCGAGGATTACTATGTGATGTCGCGCGAACCCAAAGTGCCGCAGGGCACCGACGACGCCAAGGTGCAGGAGGCCCATGCGGCCTGGCAGGCCGAAATGGAGCGCGTGTTCGGGCTGGCCGAACTCATCGTCGCCAAGCAGCGCCACGGCTCGACCGGCAAAGTACGGCTGAAGTTCGAAGCCCGCATCACTCGCTTCAGCGATCTCGCGCCCGATCACATGGCCTATGGCTACGACGATGAATGAGGGAGCCGTTTGCTGAAAACGCGCGGAAACGCGGGTTGCAGGGCGGTGCCGGACTCTCGAACTCCGCATTTTCTTGACTTTCGGGCAGGTCGGCCCTAGCTCGCCGCTCTTCCATCCATTCCTGTTCTCACGGAGTGCCCCATGGCGCGCGTTACCGTCGAAGATTGCGTCGACAAGATTCCCAACCGCTTCGATCTCGTGCTGCTCGCGGCAGAGCGCGCCCGCGCGATCTCCGGCGGCTCGGAACTGACCGTCGACCGCGACCGTGACAAGAACCCGGTCGTGGCGCTGCGCGAAATCGCAGAGGCCACCGTGCGCCCCACCGTGCTTAAGGAAAACCTGATCCAGTCGCTCCAGCGCGTGCTGCCGGACGACGACGACCAGGTGGACGAAATCGGTTCGCTCTCGCAGTCTGCCGAAGCGCTGCGCATCACGGCAGCCGCTCCGGTGCGCAACACCTCGCTCGGCGCTGATTACGACGGCTGACAGCTGATCATCTGCCCCCTCCTCACGGCAGGAGGGGGGATAAAGCCCGAAAGGCCGCTTGCACCCCGCAAGCGGCACCGTCACAGTCATCCGCATGGCGAGCCCCCTGCCCGCACGTGCCCGCGATGATCGACAGGATCGGTCGGTCAAAGCCGTGCTCGGCCCGACCAACACCGGCAAGACTCACCTCGCCATCGAACGACTCTGCGCGCATTCCTCCGGCGCAATCGGCTTTCCGCTGCGTCTCCTGGCGCGCGAGGTCTATGACCGCGTCTGCAAGATCAAGGGCGAGGGCAACGTCGCGCTGATCACCGGCGAGGAGCGCATCGAACCGCCCAACGCCCGCTGGCACCTCTGCACGGTCGAGGCGATGCCCAGCAGGCCCGACCTCGCCTTCGTCGCGCTCGATGAAGCGCAGCTCGCCGCCGATCCCGAACGCGGCCACGTTTTCACCGATCGCCTGCTGCACACCCGCGGCCGTGAGGAGACGATGCTGCTCGGCTCGGCCACGCTCGAACCGATGGTAAAGGCGCTCATCCCCGGCGTCGAAGTCGTCACGCGCCCGCGCTTTTCCACGCTCAGCCACGTTGGCGCGAAGAAACTGAGCCGGATCCCGCCGCGCAGCGCCATCGTCGCCTTCTCAGCCGAGCAAGTCTACGCCATGGCCGAGATGTTGCGCCGGTTCCGGGGCGGCGCTGCTGTGGTCATGGGCGCGCTCAGCCCGCAGACGCGCAATGCCCAAGTCGCGATGTACCAGGCAGGCGAGGTCGATTACCTCGTTGCGACCGACGCCATCGGCATGGGCCTCAATCTCGATGTCAGCCATGTCGCCTTCGCAGGCCTCTCCAAATACGACGGCCATCGCCAACGCCGCCTGACGACCGCCGAAATGGCGCAGATTGCGGGGCGAGCCGGACGGCATCAGAAGGATGGCACTTTCGGCACGCTATCCGGAATGGGTGGCCGCGGTGGCGACTCAGGCCCGGAATTTGCCGACGAAGAAGTCTATGCAATCGAAGAACACCGCTTCCCCCCGCTCACCCGCCTGTTCTGGCGCGAGGCCGAGCCCCGCTTCGATAGCCTCGGCACCCTGATCGATGATCTCGAAAGCCCGCCGCCCCGGCCAGAACTTTCCGCCGCGCCGCCCGCCATCGATCTGGCTGTGCTGAAGCGGCTGGCCGATGAGCCCGATGTGGGAGGCACCGTGCGCGGCCGCGCTTCGGTGCAGCGGTTCTGGCAGGTCTGCTCGCTCCCCGATTTCCGCCAGCAGGGCGCGGAAACCCATTCCCGCTTCGTCGCCCGCCTGTGGCAGGATCTGCGCCATGGCTACCTCGGCGCAGACTATGTCGCACAGGCCATCGCGCAGCAGGACAACCCCTCCGGCGATATCGACACTTTGCAGGGCCGGATCGCCGCCGTCCGCTCGTGGGCCTACATCACCCAGCGCCCCGATTGGGTGCTGGCGCGCGAGGAAATGGCCGCCCGCGCCCGCGCCGTCGAAACCCGCCTGTCCGATGCGCTTCATGCGCGGCTGACCGAACGCTTCGTCAACCGCCGCACCACCGTGCTGATGCGCAAGGTGGGCGGCGATGCCTCGCTCCTGCCGGTGCGGGTGAGCGAGGCAGGGGCGGTGCTGGTGGATGATGAACCCATCGGCCACCTTGATGGCTTCCGCTTTGTCGTCGATCCATTGGCGCGCGCGGCTGACCGCAAGCTGCTGCTCGCCGCTGCCGAGCGCCACTTGCCCGCCCTGCTCGCAGCGCGCGCCGACGCGCTGATCTCCGCTGCGGGCGAACCGAATGGTCTGGCGCTGGAGGGCGGCGCGCTCACCTGGAACGGCCTTGCCGCCGCACGGCTGGAGCCGGGCCGTTCGGTGCTGGAGCCGCGCCTGCGGCTTGATCCCGCGCTCGGCCTGCTGCCCGCTCGCCAGCGCCCGCTGCTAGGTGCCGCGCTCGAAGGCTGGCTGGCGCAGCGAATCGCGGGCGATCTCGGCCCGCTGGTTTCCCTTGCCGATGCCGCCCGCGCCGCCGAATCCGGCCCCGATCTGCGTGCACTGCTGCTGCGGCTTATCGCTGGCGGCGGAGTGCTGGCCCGCGATGAGGCCGGGCTCGAACGGCTGGATGCCCGCCAGCGCGACGCCCTGCGCCGCCTTGGCGTGCGTATTGGCGCATTGGATCTGTTTGTGCCCGCCGTACTGCGCGCCGTCCCGCTTGCGCTGTGGTGCAGCCTTGCTGCGGTGGCCGGGGAAGCGCCAGCGCCGCCACTGGCCCATCTGCCGCCCGTGGTCACCGCCAAGGCTCCGCCCGCAGGCTATCGCCGCGCCGGGCTGCAGGCCATCCGCGTCGACATGGTGGAAAAGCTGCTGCAAGCCGCGCATCGGCGGCGCATCGCGGCGACTGGCAAACGCTATCCGCTCGATCCGGCGCTGGCCCGGTCGATGAACCTGGCCACGGCAGGCTATGCCGCGCTGCTGCGCACGGCGGGTTTTCGCGTCCAAATGGCGCGCCCCCTTGCCGAAGCGGCACATGGTCCGCCCGCCCCGCCGCTGTGGGACTGGCGTCCGCCTCGCACCCCGCCTGCGCGCCCGGTTGCGACGCCTGCTGCAGCCCCCACCGGTGCGTTCGCGGCGCTGGCCGAACTGATCCGCTGATGCCCGGTGAAGGCTCGCTCCGGATAGACAAGCTCTTGTGGTTCTTGCGTTTTGCCGGATCGCGCGGGCTGGCGCAGGACTGGGTGGCACAGGGCCATATCCGCCTCAACGGCCGCCGAATCGAGCGGGCAAGCGCAGCGGTGCGCTGCGGCGATGTGCTCGTGTTGCCGCTGCGATCCGGCGTGCAAGTGATCACGCTGGCAAGCCTGCCTCGGCGGCGCGGTCCTCCCGAAGAAGCTAGGGGTTGCTATCAGGTGCTTGACGCGGCGGGGGGCGTCCCTCTAGCAGATCAGGAAACCATGCCTGAACACAAGGGGTTGCCACTGCCATGACCTATGTCGTTACCGAAGCCTGCATTCGCTGCAAGTTCATGGATTGCGTCGAGGTTTGCCCGGTGGATTGCTTCTACGAGGGCGACAACATGCTGGTGATCAACCCCAGCGAATGCATCGATTGCGGCGTATGCGAGCCCGAGTGCCCGGCCGAGGCGATTCTGCCCGACACCGAAAGTGGTCTCGAACAGTGGCTTGAACTGAACGCCAAGTTCTCTGCCGAATGGCCGAACATCACCACCAAGAAGGATGCGCCTGCCGACGCCGACGACCACAAGGGCGAAGAAGGCAAGTACGAGAAGTACTTCTCGGCCGAGCCCGGCGAAGGCGACTGATTGCGCTGCGGCGGGTCCCGGCCCGCCATCAGCAAGCATTGCGCGCCCTTCTGCCATGGGGCGGGAGGTTGGCGCGCTTATTGCTAGCCTTGCCTCTGGCATTTTTATGACAGGGATGCTATATACGCCCGCAAGCGCTGGGCGGAACCATCCTCCCTGTCGTCAACAACACGCTAAGGCAGGACAAACGGCAAACGGATCGCAGTGCATTTAGACCGCGTTCAAGACGGTCGTTTGCCGGACCTCCCCCCAAAAGGCCCGGATTGCTGTCCGGGGGCGCTTCTGCCCCACATTGCTCTCGTCCCTGCTGCGCCGAAAGGATAAGCAATGGCAACCAAGGCACTTGCCTTCGATGTTGGGGATTACGTCGTCTATCCCAAGCACGGCGTCGGCCGTGTGGTGGAACTTCAGAACGAGGAAATCGCGGGCATGAAGCTGCAGCTTTATGTGCTGCGCTTCGAAAAGGAACGCATGACCCTGCGCGTGCCGGTCAACAAGGTTGAAGCGATCGGCATGCGCAAGCTTTCGTCTGACAAGACGCTGCGCGAGGCGCTCGATACGCTCAAGGGCAAGCCCAAGGTCAAGCGCACGATGTGGTCGCGTCGCGCGCAGGAATACGAAGCGAAGATCAATTCCGGCGATCTCGTGTCCATCGCCGAAGTGACGCGCGATCTGTTCCGCGCTGACGATCAGCCTGAGCAGAGCTACTCCGAACGCCAGATTTTCGAAGCGGCTTCCTCGCGCCTCGCGCGCGAACTCGCCGCCATGGAAAAGACGGATGAGCCTGCCGCACTCCAGAAGATCCTCGCGATCCTCAACGAGCACGCGCCGAAGTACTACGAAACGGCCTGAGGTCGTTTGCGCCCCCTCATTCTTGGGGGATGGGAAAGCGCTGAAAAGCCCGCCGGAGCGATCCGGCGGGCTTTTTCATGCGCTGCTGCGTTTCCGGCCAACGGCCTATCGGCATCGGCAAACGACGTGGCGTGACGCTGGTGCAGTGCGTTATAGAGGCAACACACCAGTTGGAAGCCAGGTCAAGGAGCGCCCTCATGATCAAGGACATTGCCCGCACGCTTGCCGGAATTGCCGCTACCGCTCTCGCGCTCTCGCTAAGCGCCTGCGAGGGCGCCGGTTTCACGATCAATGGCATGGACGGCATGAAAGGCGTGCCGCTCGCCGAACTCGATCTCACGGTCCAAGCGCCCGAGGAGATCACCCTGCTGGGACCGGACAATGTGCGGATCGTTCGGGGTGACAAGCTGGCGATCAAGGTCGAGGGTCAGCAGGATGCAAAGGACCGCGTGAAGTTCGTACTGAAAGACGGCAAGCTGGCCATTGGCCGCGAAGGCTGGACGGTGAGCGGCAACGACGATCTTGCCACGATCGAGGTGACGGTCCCCGCTGCACGGCGGCTCGTCATGGCGGGATCAGGCACGATACATGCCGATGGGCTGCGCGGTGAAACGGCCAGCATCAGCATTGCCGGTTCAGGCGATATCGATGTCCCTGCGGTCGATACGCAGGAACTCAAGGTCGAAGTCGTCGGCTCAGGTGACCTCAAGGCCGCCGGGCAAACCCGGCTGCTCAAGATTTCGATTGCCGGGTCCGGCTCGGCCACGATGGAAGGGCTCACTGCCGAAGAAGCCACAATCAAAATCGCCGGATCCGGCGATGCACGCTTTGCATCGGACGGACAGGTCAAGGCTGATATCCTGGGCTCGGGTGAAGTGCGAGTGAAAGGCCGCGCGCAGTGCAAGGTCATTGCGCGGGGATCGGGCACGCTGATCTGCGAACCCTGATGGCAGAACGCGCGTTCTGGCCCTAGAAGGCGAGATCGGTTAAGCACGTACGACCATCACCGAAAGGGCCCCGCTTGACCCGTCCCCTGCTGTTTCTCACCCCGCTTGCCGCACTGATGCTCTCGGGCTGCCTTGTCAGTTCGGCCATCGGCACCGCGGCCAGCGTCGCCACTGCGCCGGTCCGGGTGGGCTCCAAGGCGGTCGATCTCGCCACGACGAGCCAATCCGAGGCGGACGAGAACCGGGGCCGCGCGATGCGCAAGCGCGACGACAAGATCAGAAAACTGCAGAAAAAGTACAACCGCAGCCTTGAAGCCTGCAACCGGGGTGAAACTGCGGCTTGTTCCGAAGCCAGCGAGATCAGCGGCGAAATCGAAGCGCTGCGGACCGAGCGCTAAACCGCTGCTCGACCGAGGCGGTCGTTGATCGCCACGCCGATGCCGCGCGGCGGAATTGGCGCCACAGCGATTCGCGGTTCTGGCGCAGCAGCAGCCAGATGCAGGCAGGCATAGAGCCGCGCCGCCGCTTCGGCGAGATCGCCGGTCTCTGATAACGAGACCGCGCCCGGCACCGCGCCGAAACCGATCAGGAACTCGTCTTCCTCCGCTACGACAGCGTCCAGCCGCACGGGTTTACCCGGCGCATAGTGGCTGGCAAGCTGGCCCGGGGCTTCGATCCCGCGCCGTTCGTCGCGGGCTGGCTCACCCAGCACGGCCCTGAGTTTAGCCTCAGTCACTGGCCCCGGGCGCAGGATCTGCCAGCCGCCGCCCTCTCTCAGCGCCACGATGGTCGATTCAAGGCCCTGCTGCGTTGTCCCGCCATCAAGGATCAGATCGGCCCGCGCCCCCAGCGATGCCGCAACATGCGCGGCGCTGGTCGGGCTCACGGCGCCGCTGCGATTGGCCGAAGGGGCAGCCAGCGGCAGACCCGCAGCTGCCAGCAAGGCGCGAATCACCGGATGGGCGGGAATACGCAGCGCCACGGTCGGCAGACCGGCACTCACCGCTGCCGACAGGGGCGCATCCGCGCGGCGCGGCAGCACCATCGTGAGCGGCCCAGGCCAGAACGCGTCCGCCAGCGTCCGCGCCCGCGCATCGAGCATCGCAAGGCCTTCCGCCGCCGCCACATCGGGCACGTGCACGATCAGCGGATTGAAATCAGGCCGCCCCTTGGCGCGATAGATTGCCGCCACTGCCGCATCGCTATCGGCGCGCGCAGCCAGACCGTAGACCGTCTCGGTCGGCACCGCGACAGTCCCGCCAGCCGCAATCACGCGCGCCGCCTTGGCAATGCCGGCGGCATCCGCAGATCGCACATTCGGGGGCGTTTGCGTGTTCATGGCTTGCCGCTATAGCCCTGCGCAAAGACTGCCAAGGAAAACAGCGCATGAGCTTTATCGCCCCCACCGAAGATCAGGTCCTTGCCATGCGCGTCTGCGCCGGAATCGACGAACTGGCCGCCCACGAACGTTACGCCGCAGCTACGCCGGATCTGGTCGAAGCGATTGCCGAAGGCATCGGCGCGTTTGCTGCGGGCGAATGGGCGCCGCTCAACCGAATCGGCGATACCGAAGGATCGCGCTGCGCCGATGGCGTGGTCTCATCACCCGCCGGGTATGCCGACGCCTACAAGGCCTTCGTCGAGCAAGGCTGGGGCTCGATCGCCGGTCCTGCCGAGTTTGGCGGTCAGGGCCTGCCCTTCACGCTGGCCACCTGCGCGCTTGAAACGCTGGGCGCAGCCAACATGGGCTTCACCCTGCTGCCGATGCTCACTGTCGGCGCGATCGAGGCGCTCGATCACCACGGCAGCATAGCGCAGAAGGCGATGTATCTGCCCAACCTCATCTCGGGCAAATGGTCCGGCACGATGAACCTGACCGAACCGCAGGCCGGGTCCGATGTCGGCGCGCTCCGCAGCACTGCCATGCCCATCGAAGAAGGCCCCCACGCAGGCAAGTACCGCATCGCGGGCACCAAGATCTACATCACCTGGGGCGAGCACGAGCTGGCCGAAAACATCATCCACCTCGTCCTTGCCCGCACCCCCGGCGCGCCTGCCGGATCGCGCGGCATCTCGCTGTTCATCGTGCCGAAGTACCACGTGAACGCCGATGGCTCGCTGGGCGCGCGCAACGACCTTCGCGCCGTTTCGGTCGAGCACAAGCTGGGCATCAACGTCTCACCCACGTGCGTCATGTCGTATGGCGACAATGCCGAATGCATCGGTGAACTTGTCGGGCACGAGAACGAGGGCCTCAAGGCGATGTTCACGATGATGAACTCCGCCCGCATCAACGTCGGCAGCCAGGGCGTGCAGATCGCCGAACGCGCGCTGCAGCAGGCCCGGATGTATGCGCGTGATCGCATGCAGTCCGCCCGCGCCGGTTCGCCCGACAAGAACCCGGTGGCGATCATCGAGCACCCCGACGTGCGCCGCATGATCCTCCGAATGCGTGCCCTCACCGAAGGCTCACGCGCCCTGCTCTACTACACCGCAGGGCAAGTTGATCGCGGCCTGCTGGGTGACAAGGCAGCGGGCGCCCGCGCCGAACTGCTCGTGCCGCTGCTCAAGGCGTGGGGCACCGATGTCGGCTGCGAAGTCGCCAGCCTCGGCATCCAGATCCACGGCGGCATGGGCTTTGTCGAGGAAACTGGCGCCGCGCAGCATTACCGCGATTCGCGCATTGCCCCGATCTATGAAGGCACCAACGGCATTCAGGCCGCCGATCTCGTCACGCGCAAGCTCGGCATGGAAGCGGGCGGCGTGCTGCAGGCGCTGATGGCCGACATTTCCTCCGAAATGCAGGATGTGCCCGAAGTCGCCTCGCTGGCGAAGGACGCGGCGGCCATTGCCACGTGGATGTCCAGCGGCGATGCCAGCCTTGATGACAAGCTGGCGGGCAGCGTGCCCTTCCTGACGATGTGTGCAGTGGCAGTGGCCGGATGGCAGCTCGCAAGGCAGGCGCGCGCCACCGGCTCTGTCGAAAAGACGGCTGTAACCAAGGTGTTCAACCGTACCATCGTGCCCGAAGCACGCGGCCTTGGTGCCGCCGCCATGGCGGGCGCGGCGCTATACTACGAACTGGACAGCGAGGCGCTGACCGGATGAGTGCTGGCTGCGATCCGCTGGAGCGCATCGCCGCCGCGCTTGAACGGCTGGCACCGCCCGCCCCTGCCGCTGCGGACTGGCTGGCCCATCCGGCCTATGTCTGGACCGGCACCGGCGCACGCGCGGTCGATCCGCTCGAAGCGCCGCCGCTTGATCTCATCAAGGGTGTGGACGCCCAGAAGGCCGCCGTGGCGGACAACGTGCGGCGCCTTGCTGCCGGGGCGGCCGCGCACGACATGCTGCTGTGGGGTTCGCGCGGCATGGGCAAGTCCGCGATGATCCGCGCTGCGGTCCGCGCCGCGCAGGCCCAGCATCCGGGCCGCATCGCGCTCATTCAGGCCGCGCCGGACGAAAGCCTTGCCCTGCTCCTCACGCAGCTGCGCGCGGTGGATCGCTGCTTCCTGATCCTGCTCGATGATCTTGGCTTCGATGCGGGCGATGCCGGGTCCGCCCGCCGCCTGCGCTCGTGGCTGGAGGGCGGCGTCGAAGCGCGCCCGGCCAACGTGCGTCTTGCCGTCACGTCAAACCGCCGCGCGATTGTCGAGCGGCACATGGCCGAGCAGGATGACCCGATCAATCCGCGCGATGTGGTCGACGACCGCCTCGCGCTGGCCGACCGTTTCGGCCTCTCGCTCGGCTTCCACGCCTGCTCGCAGGACGATTACCTCGCGATCATCGCCGGATACTGCGCGCACTTCGGCCTGACATTCGACGAGGGGGACGCGCTGGCCTGGTCCAAGCAGCGCGGCAGCCGTTCGGGCCGCGTGGCCTGGCAATTCGTCAACGAACTGGCAGGCAGGGCCGGCAAGAGCCTTTGACGCCGCAGCTTTTAATTCTGCGGCTTCGTCAGGTCTGAATCCATGGTTGGGCGCACGATGAACTTCGCGTCTGCCTTCGGCGCGGGCGGCATTGGTGTCCCCGGGATCGCGGCAATCTGAGCCGCAGGCTTCGCGCCGGGCGCCGTCACGCGCCAGATCACGCCGCCAGTATCGTCGCTCACCAGCAGCGCGCCGTCCTTGGCAAACGCCACCCATACAGGCCGCCCCTGCGTGGTATCGTCCTTGGTGAGGAACCCGGTCAGCACCGGCACCGGGGGCTTCGGCAGCGCATTGCCGCGCTCGTCGAACGCCACGAACACCACGTCATAGCCCGAGAGCGGCTTGCGGTTCCACGAACCATGCCGCGCCACGAAGGCCCCGCTCGCGAAACGCTCGCCCATGAGGTTGCCACCCTTGGCAAACGCCAGCCCCAACGGCGCCACGTGGCTGCCAAGGCCATATTCCGGCTTGCGGATATAGGAGAACATGTCGCGCGGCATCGGATCGGTCACGCGCCAGTCGATGTTCTTCTTCCAGTAGACCCACGGCCAGCCATATTGCGCGCCCAGCGGCACGTTGGTCAGGTAATCGGGCACGAGGTCCGAGCCGAGCATGTCACGCTCGTTGACCGTCGTCCACAGTTCGCCGCTGCGCGGGTTCCAGTCGAGCCCGTTGGGGTTACGCAGCCCTTGCGCATAGATGCGCGAAGACTTCGCCTTGAAATCATACTCATGGATTGCCGCGCGCCCGCGTTCCTTGTCGAGCCCGTTCTCCGCAATGTTGGAAGCCGATCCGACGGTGACATAGAGCCGCGCGCCGTCCGCGCTGAGGATCAGGTTGCGGGCCCAGTGGTTGCCGCCGCCGGGCAGGTCCATCAGCTTCTCGGGCGTGCCCTCAAGCCGGGTCTGCCCGGGCGTAAAGGGCCACGAGACCACACTATCGTGGTTCCCCACATAGAGCCGCCCTTCGCGCAGCACCATGCCGAAGGGCGAGCTGAGCGCCGGATTGGTCATGGCAAAGCGCTGTTCGGCCACACCGTCCGCATTGCTGTCGCGCAGCACCACGATGGTATTGGGCGAAGGCGAGCCCGCGCCCGCCGCCGAGAACAGATAGCCCATGATCAGGCCGGTGATCCCGCCCGGCCCGCGCTGCGGCGGCCCATTGGTTTCCGCCGCCAGCACATCGCCATTGGGCAGCACGGTAAGCGTGCGCGGATGATCGAGTTTGTCCGCAAAGCGCGTGACGGCAAGACCCTCTGCCGCCACCGGCGTCGCGCCCTGCGCCCAGCCGATCGGCTTGGCGATACCTACGGTGGGGAACCACTGCGGCGCAGCTTCGGCCAGTTCGGGCCGCGGTCCGGTAGTCTTGTCGAGCGCAAGCTGCGCGGAGTCGCCGCGCAAAAGCCACATCAGACCAAGGGCAGCGGCGACGAGAACGATGAGCAGCCCGATAAGGGCCTTGCGGAGCGTGATCATGGCGCCCTGTCTAGGAGCGCACCCCGGTTCCCGCAATGCCTCTCGCGAGGGGCGGCCCTGGCTGCTAGGGACCATTGCCATGTATGATTTCACGCCCCGGCCCGGTTTGTCGAAGCCCGAACTCTATGCCGAGCTTCTCGAAGCCGCCCGCGCCATCACCGATAGCGAGCCGGATGCCGTAGCCAACATGGCTAATTGCGCCGCGCTCATGGCCGAATTCCTGCCCGACCTGAATTGGGCCGGATTCTATCGGATGGTCGGAGGGAAGCTCGTGCTCGGCCCCTTCGCCGGGCGGCCCGCCTGCATCCGCATCGCGCTGGGCCAGGGTGTGTGCGGTGCTGCCGCTGCCTCTGGCGAGACGCAGCTGGTCCCTGATGTCCATGCGTTCCCCGGCCATATCGCATGCGATGCTGCCAGCCGTTCCGAACTGGTCGTGCCGGTAAAGCGCGACGGCGTGGTCATCGCGGTCATCGATCTCGATAGCCCACTGCCAGCGCGCTTCGATGTGCAGGATGCGGCCGGGCTCGAAGCGCTCGCCGCCCTGCTGGCCGCGCGGATCTGAAAGAGCCCCACGGCGGCTGCCCCGTTTCGGCACAAGCGTACCGGCCCCCTTGGTGCGCAGCGCCGTGTAATGCTAAACAGGGCGTTAATGCCGGAGCGAGGGCTACGTATTTGGCGCAGCGCTTGTCCCTCCGCACATGCTGATAGGGGATCAAGATGGCCGTACTACTCCGCGCCTTGCTGGCAGCCACCATGGC
>JBIPOH010000080.1:0-11435 GCA_044379435.1 Novosphingobium sp. | reverse complement strand
TGGCGGCGGCGTGGTGTTCAAGGATGGCAGCCGCGAGGAGATTGACGTCATCGTCTGGGCGACGGGCTATGACATCCGCTTTCCCTTCTTCGATGATCCCGCGCTCTGCGCCGATGCCGACAACCGGCCGCCGCCGCTGTTCAAGCGGATCATGAAGCCGGACGTGCCGGACCTGTTCTACGCCGGGCTGGGCCAGCCCCTGCCGACGCTGGTGAACTTTGCTGAGCAGCAATCGAAGCTGATCGCGGCCACTCTGGCGGGGGAATACACCCCTCCCCCGGAAGGCGAGATGCACAGGATCATCAAGGCCGATGAGGAATACCACACCGGGCACTACTACGCGGCGCGGCGGCACACGATCCAGCTCGATTTCGACGCCTATGTGCGTGATCTGAAGAAGGAACTGGCGCGGGGGACCGCACGCGCGAAAGCGGCTTGAGGGGGGCAGCACTCCGGAAAACCGCTTCATCTCAACTCTGCGCTATCGCCAGCGGCATCTTTGCCATACCCTTGCGGCCAGTGCATTGACAGGAAAAGAGATGACCGGGACGCGTCTGATTTATCGTTCGCAGCCGTTCGGCTTTGATAGCGCCATGCTGGCCGGCATTCTGTCAGGAGCGCGGCGCAACAATCCGCAGTTGGGCATCACCGGCGCGCTGATTTGCCGTCATGACCTTTACCTCCAGCTGATCGAAGGGCCGACAGACTCAATCGAAGCCCTGTACGCGCGTATTCTGAAAGATAATCGGCATCTGGACGTGCGTTTGCTCCACCGGGAAGACATGAACGAACGCCTGTTTCCGGCCTGGGCAATGCTCGATGACGAAGCCCCCTCGCTGTTCTGGTCAGCCGAAGATGTTGCCGAGGGCGCGCTTGAAGCGGCCAGCTCAGGTCTGCTGCTTGATCGGTTTATCCAGTTGAGCAAGGCGCATCCGGGCTGATCGCCGCGAACAAGCAGGCGTTCATGCCCCTCTCGCCATGAAGGAAAGAGGGGCCTTTTTGGGCATTGCTACTCCGCCGCTTCCAGAGCCGCCTCGGCGCGCTGGCCATCATAGATGAATTCGCTCCCGGCGGGGTCGATGAACGGGATCTGGTCCTTTTCGCTCCAGTAGTCCTGGTTGTGCTGCCATTCGGGCTTGTCGCCGCGCTTTGGCATCCGGTCGAGATCGCGCATGAGGTAGGTCGGGTTGAAGTTGTCGCCGTCGATCCACGGCAGGATCTTCATGTCCCTGTCCTCATCGCGCAGGGCGACCTCGACCTTGCGGGTGTGGGCTTCGTCCATGTGGTGGAGGAGCTTGCAGACGAAATCGCCAACGATATCGACGCGCAGGGTCCACGAGGCACGGAAGTAGCCGAAGACCCACACGAGGTTGGGCACGCCGGTGAACATCATGCCGCGATAGTTGACGGTATCGGCCCAGTTCACCGCCTCGCCATCGACCTTGAAGGGAATTTCGCCCAGCACGGAGAGGCGGAAACCGGTGCAAGCGACGATGATATCCGCCTCGATCTCCTGCCCGGAGCTAACGCGCAGGCCGTTTTCGGTGAATGTGTCGATAGTGTCGGTGACGACTGAGGCATTGCCTGCGGCAACCTGCTGGAACATGTCGCCGTTGGGCAAGTTGGCAAGGCGCTGCTGCCAAGGGCGGTAGCGCGGGGTGAAGTGCGGCTCGAAGTTGAAGTCCTCGCCCACATAGCCCCGGATCAGCGCGCGCAGATCCTCGGCCATGGCTTCGGGCTCTTCGCGGCTCCGGCGGTCCATCTCGTAGAAGTTGTAGATGTAGTCCTGCCGCACCACCCGGTGCACGGTTTCCTCGTCAACGCCAATCGTGCGCAGGCGGTCAGCGAGTTCGCTGACATTGGGCGCGCAGTAGAACCAGGTGGGCGAGCGCTGGACCATCGTGACCTTCGCTCCCGCCTCGCACAGCGCCGGGACAATGGTGGCCGCCGTGGCGCCCGAGCCGATCACGATCACATGCTTGCCGGCAACGTCCGTGTTGGGGTCCCACAGCTGCGCATGGACGAACTGCCCCTTGTAGGAGGCCATGTTGGGCCAATCGGGGGTGTAGGGTGTCTTGTGGTCGTAGTAGCCTTGGCACATCCACAGGAAGCGGGCGGTGTAGACCACTTCGCTGCCATCCTTGCGGCGGGCGTTCACGGTCCACAGATTGTCCGCGCTCGACCAGCTGCAGGCGGTGATCGTGTGGCCATAGCGAATGTGCGGGGAGATGCCGTTTTCTTCGATCACCTCGCCCATGTAGGTCAGGATCGCATCGGCCGAGGCGATGGGCGCACCGGTCCACGGCTTGAACCGGTAGCCGAAGGTGTAGAGATCGGAGTCGGAGCGGATGCCGGGATACTTGTGGGTTTCCCACGTGCCGCCGAAGGTGTCCTTCGACTCGAGGATCACATAGGATTTTCCGGGGCATTGGTCCCCCAGATGCTTGGCTGATCCGATGCCGGAAATTCCGGCCCCGACGATCAGGACATCAACGTGCTGCGCGGTTTCCGTGGCCATCATGCTCTCCTCTTGTCGCTGGCCATGGCCCCGGTTTCCCCGGCAGGCGCATGGCGGCAAATTCCGTTGTTCGCGTTTTCGCGTTGCAGCCGCAAAGAGGCCTTGATCCGCATCAAAACGCAACAGGAATCTGGACCGGTTCGATGCGCGCTCCCCAATTGCAATCCCCGGCATTCACGAACGGGCAGGACGGCGGCAGGTTGCGCCGCTGCGGGCATGCGCCTATCCACCTGCCGATGAATGCACGGCGCTGCGATATCGCGATCCTAGGCGGCGGGCTGGCAGGCGGGCTGATTGCGCTCGCGCTGGCGCGTTACCGCCCCGATCTTTCGCTTCTGATGGTGGAGCAGGGCCCCTGCCTTGGCGGGAACCACGTGTGGTCGTTCTTTGCCACCGACACCGACCATGAGGCGACCGAGCTCCTCGCCCCAATGATCGTGGCGACATGGCCGGATTACAACGTCCACTTCCCGCGCCACAGCCGCCACTTGCAGACCAGCTACAGCGCGATGACCTCGGAAAAGTTCGATGCCGCGCTGCGCGCAGCGCTGCCAGCGGATGCCATCCTCACCGGGCAGGCGGTGAATGGCTGCACCGAAACCGAGGTGATGCTGGGCGATGGCACCCTGGTGCAGGCAGGCGGCGTGATCGACACGCGGGGCCTGCGCGATGTCTCGCACTTCACCGGGGGCTGGCAGAAGTTCGTCGGCCGCAAGTTCAAGCTCAAGGCCCCGCACGGGCTGGAGCGGCCGATCGTGATGGACGCGACGGTCGAGCAGCTCGACGGCTACCGGTTCATGTATGCCCTGCCCTTCGCGCCTGATGTGGTGTTTCTGGAGGACACCTATTATTCAGACAGCAGCGTGCTCGACCGGCCGCTGCTGGAGAGCCGCATTGACGCCTACCTTGCAGCGCGCGGCTGGGAAGTCGAGGCGCTGGTGAGCGAAGAGCACGGAGTGCTGCCAGTGGTGGCGGGCGGCGATTTTGCCGGGTTCTGGCGCGATGGCGGCGAGGATACGGCGCGCGCCGGATCGCGCGCGGGGCTGTTTCATTCCCTTACCAGCTATTCAGTGCCCGATGCGGTGCGTTTTGCACTGGCGCTGGCACACCACGACGTGCTCGATGGTGCCGGCCTCAAGGCTTTCTCTGCCAAGTGGGCTAAAGGGCACTGGGAAAACCAGAGCTATTACCGCATGCTTTCTGCGTTGCTGTTTGGCGGTGCATTTCCGGAAGAGCGACTGCGCGTATTGGAGCGGTTCTATACAATGAAGCCGCAACTGATCGAACGGTTCTATTCGGGGCGGTCGACTGCTTATGACAAGTTTCGCATTCTGGCGGGCGTTCCGCCAATTCCGATCAGCCGGGCACTCGGCACGCTGACCGGGCTGGGCAGGCAGCCTGCCCCCTTGAAGTTTTCAGGAGTTTAAGTTTCATCATGAAGAAAGTAGCCATCATCGGCGCCGGTTTCGGCGGACTGGCGCTGGCAATTCGCCTGCAGTCGGCAGGGATCCAGACCACCGTGATCGAGGCGCGCGACAAGCCCGGCGGGCGCGCCTACCACTGGGAGAAGGACGGCTTCACCTTCGATGCCGGCCCGACGGTTATCACCGATCCGCCCTGCCTCAAGGAACTGTGGGCGCTTTCGGGCCATGACATCAGTGAGGACGTCGAACTCATGCCGGTCATGCCGTTTTACCGGCTTAACTGGGCCGACGGCACGAACTTCGACTATTCCAACAACGAAGCCTCGCTCAACGCCGAAATCGCCAAGCTCAGTCCGCGCGATGTGGCCGGTTATGCCGAATTCCTCAAGTTCTCCGCCGGGGTGTTCGAGGAAGGCTACGTCAAGCTCGGCTCAGTGCCGTTCCTCGATTTCGCCTCGATGATCAAATCGGCACCGCCGCTGATCCGCTATCAGGCATGGCGGTCGGTCTATTCGATGGTGTCGAGCTACATCCAGAACGAGAAGCTGCGTGAGGCATTCAGCTTCCACTCGCTGCTGGTGGGCGGCAATCCGATGACCGCGAGCGCGATGTATGCGCTGATCCACAAGCTGGAAAAGGACGGCGGCGTCTGGTGGGCCAAGGGCGGCACCAACAAGCTGATCGCAGGCATGGTGAAGCATTTCGAACGGCTGGGCGGCACGGTGCGTCTTGCTGATCCGGTGGTCCATATCCAGTCGCTGGGCGACCGGGTGACCGGCGTGCGGACGAAGAGCGGCTGGCAGGAGAATTTCGACGCGGTCGCCTCCAATGGCGACATCGTTCACTCCTATGCCGATCTCATGCCGGACAATGGCCATGCACAGCGGCGGGCGAAGTCGCTCAGGAAGAAGAAGTTCTCGCCGAGCCTGTTCGTGGTGCACTTCGGCGTAGAAGGCACCTGGCCGGGGATCGCGCACCACATGATCCTGTTCGGTCCGCGCTATAAGGGCCTGCTCGACGACATCTACAAGCATGGCGTGCTGCCTGAGGACTTCTCGACCTACCTGCACCACCCCTCGGTGACGGACCCGAGCATGGCACCGCCGGGCATGAGCACGTTCTACGCGCTGGTCCCGGTGGCCAATATGGGCAAGCTTCCGGTGGACTGGGACGAAGTCGGGCCACTCATGGAAAAGCGCGTGCTCGATGAGGTGGGCCGCCGCCTCATTCCAGACATCCACAGCCGGATCGTGACGAAGTTTTCCTATACGCCCAAGGACTTCTCGATCGATCTTTCAGCGCATCAGGGCAGCGCCTTCAGCCTTGAGCCGCTGCTCACGCAATCCGCATATTTCCGCGCCCACAACCGTGACGACGCGATCAAGAACTTCTATCTGGTTGGTGCAGGCACCCATCCGGGCGCCGGTATCCCGGGCGTCGTCGGCAGTGCGAAAGCAACGGCCGGACTGATGATCGAGGATCTGCTCCAGAAGTGAGGCGCGTTTGAAACGGCTGGCGGTCTATTGCGGTTCGGCATCTCCCGCGGACCCGCGCTATGTGGCGCTGGCGCGGGAGGTGGGCGGTGACCTTGCCGCGCGCGGCATCGGCGTGGTCTATGGCGGTGGGCGGCTTGGCCTGATGGGGGCAGTCGCGGCGGGTGCGCTGGAAGCGGGCGGTGAAGTGATCGGGGTGATCCCGCGCGCGCTTGCGGAGGCCGAAGTCGCCAATCCCGATTGCACGCAACTCACGATCGTTGAGACCATGCACGAGCGCAAGCAGGCCTTCACCGACCTTTCGGATGGGTTTCTGACCCTGCCGGGCGGCGTCGGCACGATGGACGAGTTGTGGGAAGCGGTGAGCTGGGCGCAGCTGGGCTATCACGCCAAGCCCGTGGGCTTGCTCAATGCCTTCGGCTTCTATGACAAGCTGCTGGCCTTCCAGGCTCACATGGTCGAGGTCGGTTTCATCCGGCCAGTGCATGGCGGGATCATTCTGGCTGAGCATTCGCTCGATGTGCTGCTGGCGCGTATGGCAGCGCATCAGCCGCATCAGCCGATCATCCAGATGTCCGCGAAGGACTTGTGAGGCGGCGTGGCTGATTCCCTCGCAGCGCTGGCCATGCCGGACCGCGCTGCGCTCGTTGCTCATGCCCGCGAGACAATGGCGCGGGGTTCGAAGAGCTTTTCCGCAGCATCGCAGCTGTTTGACCGAACGACGCGCGAACGCGTCTGGTTGCTCTATGCCTGGTGCCGCGCCTGCGACGACATTGCCGATGAGCAGGATCTGGGCGGCGAATTGGGGACAACGCCCGGTGGAGACCCAGCCGAACGGCTCGCACGGATCCGGCGGCTGACCGCACTAACGATGGCAGGGCTGCCAACCGGCACCCCCGATTTCGATGCGCTCGGCGTGGTCGCGGCGGAATGCGGGCTGACGCGGGCCATGGCCGACGACGTGATCGACGGCTTCGCGCTCGACGCGGCAGAGTGGTCTCCGCGCAGCGAGGCGGACCTGATGCGCTATTGCTTTCACGTCGCGGGCGCGGTGGGCGTGATGATGGCGGTGGTAATGGGCGTCGCGCCCGATGATGAGGACACGCTGGACCGCGCCTGCGATCTGGGTCTGGCCTTTCAGCTCGGCAATATCGCGCGCGATGTGGCCGAAGATGATCGCGGCGGGCGCTGCTACCTCCCCGCCGAGTGGCTGGCCGAGGCGGACATCCCCCCCGGCGAACAGCTGCGGCCCTGCTACCGCGCGGCGCTGGTGCAAGTGGCGCAGCGGCTCGCGGAGCTGGCGGCGCAATATGAAGCTTCGGCCCGTCTCGGCGCGGCGCGCCTTGGCTTCCGCCAGCGCTGGGCGATTCTGGCGGCAGCAGGCATCTATGGCGCGATCGCCCGCAAGGTGGCGGCAGGCGGTCCGCGCGTGTGGGATGGGCGCGTGTTCACATCACGCAACGAGAAGATTGTCCATGTGCTGCGCGCCGGGCTTCAGGCGTTGTGGCGGCCCGCCCCTGCCCCGCATCCGCGCTGGTCCCGCCGCAGCATCAAGGCGCTTTTGAGCGCAAGGGCGCCACATCGGCAGGGAGCATGACCGCGCGGCGATTTCCCGCAAGGTCTGCCAGCAGCCGCGCAGCCGCGATCCGGCCCGACATCGTGGCCATGGGAATGCCCGGCCCTGGATGGACGCTGCCACCCGCCAGATAGAGCCCCGGCACTTTCCCCCGCGCACCGGCCCGCGCAAAACTGCCCATCATGCCATGATTGGCGCGGCCATAAAGGGCGCCGCCACTGCCCGGAAACAGCGCGTGAAAGCCCGCCGGATCGGTGATGACCGGTTCGTCCGCCGCCGTGATCTCCAGCCCGCAATCGCGCATGAGGCCGACACTGCGCCGCGCCAGATCGGCGATTTCGGCATCGGGCAGCGGGCCTTTGTCGCCGTCAGCGGGAGCATTGATCAGGGCAAGGAGCCGCTCGGGTGTGCCGGCGGGGTGCGCGCTACCCTCCCCTCGGTCTTGCGCGCAGAGGTACACGGTTGGGGTCTGCGTAATCCGGCGCTGCTTGAAGATCGCCTCGAACTCCGCGCCGTAGTCGTCGGCAAAAAAGACGTTGTGGTGCGCCAGATCGAAACCCGATGTGCGCGCGGCAAGGCACCATGTGACGGCCGACAGCGAACGCTTGCGCGGCGCAGTGGCGGGAACCGGGCGCACTTCATCGGTCAGCGCAGAGATATCGCCGTTGAACACCACGGCATCGGCAGCAAGACGCTCGCCGCCCGCAAGCTCAACGCCGGTGACGCGGCCTTGCTCGACCACCACACGCGCCATGTCCGCGCCAAAGCGGAAACGGGCACCGCTGGTTTCAGCCAGCCCGGCAATCGCGCGGGCCACTTCGTGAATGCCGCCGCGCACCAGCCACACGCCCTGCTGCTCGACATGGGCAATGAGCATCAGCGTGGCGGGCGCGGCCCATGGCGAGGAGCCGACATAGGTGGAATAGCGCCCGAACAGCTGGCGCAGGCGCGGGTCCTTGAAGTGATCGCCGAGCGCGCCCCACAGCGTCCGCATCGGCACCGTGCGCATCAGCGCTGGAATGCCCAGCGGGCCGAGCCGCGCGACGAGGCCGGGGATCGAAGGGCGCTCCGCTGCGATGAACGGCGCGGCGAGCGTCTTGTAGATATCGGCGCTGCGGGCGCAGAAATCACGGTAGGCACGAGCCTCGGCGGCTCCCGCAAAATCACCGATGGCATCGGCAGAGCGGCTGACGTCGGCGAAAAGATCAAGCTTGCCGCCCGCCTGCCAGGCATGGCGGGCCAGCGTTTCCGCCGGGATCAGACCGAGGTGGTCTTCGAGCCGTTGCCCGGCATCGCCGAACAGCCCGTCGAAGATCCAGCGCATCGTGAACACCGTGGGCCCGGCGTCGATACCAAGGCCGCCGCTTTGTACCCGCCGCATCTTGCCCCCGACGCTGGCAGCGCGTTCGATCACGGTAACATCGAGGCCCGCACGGGCAAGATCCGCAGCAGCAGCAAGGCCGCCCATGCCGGCCCCGACAACAACGACCTTTCTGGCAGCCATATTCAGTCCGAAGCCGCAGGGCGGCGCGAACGGAACTGCGGGATCACGCTGATCCCGGCTTGCCTGTCGATGCGGATGCGGTGGTAGATAAGGATGATCAGCCCGGTGACGAGCGGCACCGACCACATCACCGGATTGAGCGCCAGCGCCGGAAACAGCCGCACCGAGCCGAACGCGAGAAACGCGGTGTAGACCGATATGCCCGCTCCCACGAGCGCCTTCACATGTTCCTTGAGCCACATCACCGGAGAGGGATTGCGCGCATAAAGGAACACAAGATTGGTGATCCCGGTGGCCATGCCGACCACGGAAATCAGCATCATCAGCGGCTGATGGATCCGCGCTCCGTCCCAAGCGCAGACCACGGCAGCAATCATCACCGCAAATTGCAACGCGACATTCAGCGGCGTGCGATTGGCCGCAACGTTACGGCGGTTCTGCACGCAGAGCCACCCATACCAAGCAAGATTGAGAGTAAGGATGGCGTTGTGGAGCATCATCACGCCGAAGATGCCGCGCACGAATTCGGCATCGAACTGGCCGACCAGATGAGGGTGAACCGCCATCGGATCATACAATGTAAGCACGCTCATCGCGAGGGCGAGACAGCCGGTGACGAGAATCGCCTTGGTGAATACGCGGCCCCACCTGCGGTGGTTCACATCGCCCTTGCGGCCCACGACGGGCACCCAGAACGCGATGGCCCCGGTGGCGCCCGCAGCAATATGCGCTGCAATCAGGCAGCGGAACAACAGCAGTTCCATCGCATCCCCCGGTTCCTGTTTGCGCGACTATTCCACTGGACATGCCCCGTGTAAACATAAGATGACACATCAAAACCACACGGGATGCCTCCTTGACTCAAGTTGCCGCCTATCGACCTCCCCGTCCCAGCTCGCTTGGCGCGATCACGGCGTTACTGCGCGTGGCGCTGAAGGGGGATGGCGATCTGCTAAGCCTGCTCCCGGCCAGCGCCTATCGCTGCGATGTCGGCCCGTTGGGCTATTCACGGCGCTCGATCCTGATCGTCAACCAGCCCGATCAGGTGCGGCGTGTGCTGTCCGATCCCGAAGGCATCTTCCCCAAGAGCGACCTGATGGTGGACGCGCTGGCCCCGCTGATCGGCGATTCGATCTTCGTCTCCTCGGGCGAGACATGGCAGCGGCAACGGCGGATGATCGATCCTGCCTTCACGATGATGCGCGTGAACCGGGCTTTTCCGGCAATGCAGGAGGGTGCCGATGCCTGCGAGGAAACGCTTGAGCGCCGCGCGGCGGACGGCGCGGCGTTCTCGCTCGACCTGACGATGAGCCATCTGACGGCGGACATCATCTGCCGCACGGTGTTCAGCACCGGGCTGGAGACAGGCGCGGCGCACGATGTGTTCGATGCCTTCACCGTGTTCGAGCACAGCGTGGCGCAAGTGGAAATCCGGCGGCTGATCATGGACCCGGCCTGGACGGCAGTGCCGCAAAAGGACTTCGTGCTGGACGCCTGCACCCGCATCCGGGGGCATCTGGGCGATCTGCTCGATACCCATGTGGGGCCGAATGGCGAACACTTCGACGATATTGCCGCGGCGGTGATTGCCGCGCGCGATGATTTTACGCGCACCGCCTTCAACCGCGAAGAGCTGATCGACCAGCTTGGCGTGCTGTTTCTGGCGGGGCACGAGACGAGTGCGAGCGCGCTGACCTGGGCGTTCTATCTGCTGGCCATGCAGCCCGACCTGGTGGCACGGGTGCGGCGCGAAATCCGCGAGGTTGCGGGCGAGGACGGCTCCATCGGGTTCGAGGAGACCAAGCACCTCCTCACCATCCGCAACCTGTTTCGCGAGACGCTGCGGCTCTATCCGCCGATCACGTTCCTGCCGCGCGTGGCGACAGAGGCGACGACCATCGGCAAAAAGCGCGTCAAGCGCGGGGCACTGGTGATGGTCGCGCCATGGGTGCTGCACCGCCACAAGCGCTATTGGAAGAACCCCGATGTCTTCGACCCGGACCGCTTCCTGCCCGCGCGCGAAAGCGAACTGACGCCGGGGGCCTATATTCCGTTCGGACAGGGGCCGCGCGTCTGCGCCGGGGCCGCCTTTGCGCTGACCGAGGCCGTGCTGCTGATCGCTCGGCTGTTTCGCACGTTCGATTTCCATATCGAGGAGCCCCAAGCGGTGCGGCCTGCCGCCCGGCTTACGACGCGGCCCGCCAAGCAGATCATGGTGCGGGTGACGCCAGCGGACAAAGGCGCGTGACGGCATGACGACAGTGCTGCTGACACTGGGGCGGCTGCCCAAGGCGCTCGATCTGGCGCGTGGTTTTGCCAAGGCCGGGTGCCGCGTGCTGGTGGCCGAGCCTTATGGCTGGACGCTGGCGGGAGCCTCGCGGCATGTGGCGCGGGAGTTCAAGGTGCCGCCGCCCAGCGCAGGCAAGGCGGCCTATCTGGCGGCGCTTCGCGAGATCGTGGTGCGCGAAGGCGTCGATCTGGTGGTGCCGGTTTCGGAAGAGACAATGCATGTGGCGCATCTGGCGGGAATGCTGCCGGAAGGCGTGCGCCTGTTCACGATGCCGCCCGACGCGGTGATCGCGCTGCATGACAAGGCCGGGTTCGTGAAAACGGCGTTGGCGATGGGGCTCACAGTGCCGGCAAGCGCGGCGCTGGGGTCAGCAGAGGCGGCAGCGCTGGCGGCGGGCGGGCCGGTGGTGGTGAAGCCGGTGTTTTCCTGTTCGGGCAATGGCGTTCGCATCCTGCGCAGCGGCGAGCCCCTGCCCCCGGCCGATCCGGCAGCGCCCGCGGTGGTGCAGCGCTTCGTTACGGGACGCGAGCACAGCACTTGCACCATTGCCCAGAGCGGCCGCGTGGTGGCGACCATGGTCTATCGCGGGGCGGTGATGTCAGGCTCGGTCGCGGTGGCCTTCGAGCGGGT
>JBIPOH010000218.1:0-5692 GCA_044379435.1 Novosphingobium sp. | reverse complement strand
CGGCAATCGACGCATGGGTGGCGCAGTTTGTGGCCGAGAGCAGATGGAGCGGGTTCATTTCCTTCGACTTCATCGTGGATGCGGCGGGCGTGCCCCATGCCATCGAATGCAATCCGCGCGCGACGAGCGGCGTGCATTTCTGGGAAGATGTAGACATTGCCCGCGCAGTGCTGGACCCGGCATGGACCGGACCAGTGCGCGTGCGGCGGCACAAGGTGCTCCAGCAATTCTACGCCTGCCTCACCGAAACGCAGGCGGCGATGCTGCGGAGAAAAGGCTTCCTCGCCAGTCTCAAAAGCCTCGTTACGACACGCGATGTCAGCTGGGAGGCGCGTGATCCCTGGCCCTTCCTCAGCATGATCGGCACCTCATGGCCGATCATCTGGCAGGCCATCACCAAAGGCGCCCGCTTTGGCGAGGTGGCGACGGCGGATGTGGGCTGGTACGAAGGCTGAGGCGAGCTATGATGCGCGCCAAGCCCGTAGCGGGCTCCGGCATGGCAATGGCAGGAATGATGACGACACGGTCCGAGCTGATCTACCGCACGCGCCTTCCGGTGCGCCTGTGGCACTGGATCAACGCGCTCACGATCTTCGTGATGCTGATGAGCGGGATGATGATCTTCAACGCCCACCCCCGGCTTTATTGGGGCGAGTATGGCGCAAACCTCGATACAGCGTGGCTGGTGATCGGCAACCGGGGGACGAGCGGATATCTGGCGCTCTTCGGCTTCGAGGTGCCGACGACGGGCGTGCTCGGCTATGCACAAGGAACGGCAGAGGCCTTTCCGCCACTGGTGACGATCCCTTCAAGCTATAGCGTGGCAGGGGCGCGGCAATGGCACTTCTTCTTTGCATGGGTGCTGCTCGCGAGCGGCACGGTGTTCCTCCTTTATGCACTCATTTCCAAACATTTGCGGCATGATCTTGCGTTAAAGCGTGAAGAAATGCGCCCCTCCCATCTGTGGCATGACATCAAGGAGCATGCGCGGCTGCGGTTTCCGACCGGCGAGGCGGCGCGGGCTTACAATCCGCTCCAGAAGATCGCCTATCTCGGCGTGCTCTTCGTGCTCATCCCCACGGTGATCCTGACCGGATGCACGATGTCGCCCACGCTCAACGCCGCCTTCCCCTGGCTCGTGGACCTGTTCGGCGGACGGGCCTCGGCGCGCTCGATCCACTTCCTGTGCGCGCTGGGATTTGCACTGTTCATCATGGTTCATCTGCTGGCGGTGGTGCTGGCCGGGCCGCTGAACGAATTGCGCTCCATCATCACGGGCTGGTATCGTCTGCCGCAGGAGAAGGGCCAGTGAGCAAAGAGATCATCATGCAGCCCCCCTCCTCGCTCATCACCCGGCGCCGTGCGCTGGTGGGCGGCGCCGGGCTGCTGCTGGCGGGCTGTGACCGGATCAATGCCTCACCCGCCGTGCAGTCAGTGCTCAGCCTTGGCGAACAGGCAACGCACGGTGCGCAGCGTCTCGTAACGGACCGGAATGCATTGGCGAAAGAGTTCAGCCGTGCCGAGATGTCGCCGGTGTTCCGCGAGAATGGCAACCGCAATCCCGGGACGGCGGAATACAACGCACTGGCGGCGAACGGGTTTGCTGACTGGTCGCTCACGGTTGACGGCATGGTGGCGCATCCGCTGCGCATCAGCCTCGCGCAGATGATCGCAGCCCCAAGGCGGACGCAGATCACCCGGCATGACTGCGTGGAAGGCTGGAGCGCCATCGGCGAATGGAGCGGTGTGCCGCTGGGGCTCATCCTCAAGCGCGCCGGGATGTCGTCCCATGCGAAGTTCGTGGTGTTCCACTGCGCCGACAGCACCGGCGGCGTGCCCTTTTACGAGAGCATTGACCTGATCGACGCGTTCCACCCGCAGACCATCCTCGCGACGCATATGAACGGTGCGCCGCTGACTATGGGGCATGGCGCACCGCTGCGCCTTCGGGTCGAGCGACAGCTTGGCTACAAGCAGGCGAAGTATGTCATGCGGGTCGAAGCCGTCGCCTCACTGGCCGGTATCCATGGCGGCAAGGGCGGCTATTGGGAAGATCACAAGGGGTATCAGTGGTTTGCGGGGATCTGACCGCTAGACCCTGATGACCTACCGATAATCCGTTTTCCGTCACCCCGTGCTCGACACGGGGTCCGGCTTTTCTTCCTGCGTGACGCCGCAAAAGAAAAGCCAAGGCCCGGATCAAGTCCGGGCCGGCGAATACATTTGACACCCTTTGTTTCTAGACCCTGACCACCCCTTGCGCGATCAGGCTCTTCGCACAATCGACGATGGACTCCGCGTTCGGCCGCGTTTTCCAGCCCAGGCGTTCGAAGGCGTGGGCGGAACTCGCTTCGCGCACGTTGCCAAGCTCACCCACGACCTGCCGGATCAGCGGATTGAACGTCGCTGCCGCGCGGACAACCCAGTTCGGCAGACGGCGCGTCGTTACGTTGCGCGCTTCGAGCGGCATGTGCTGGCGCAGGATGGCGGCGACTTCGGCCATCTTGAGGAACGGGCCGGAGGCGATGAAGCGTTCCCCATCGAGTCCCGGTTCGGTTAGCACGCGGACGTGGAGATCAGCGAGATCGCGCACATCGACAATGCCGAAGCCGAGGTCGGGACAGCCCGGCAGCGCGCCCGACAGGAGTTGGCTGACCAGTTCGATGGAGGCCGAGAAATCCTTGCTCCACACCGGGCCCAGCACGGCGGAGGGGTTGATCGAGAGGAATTCCATCCCGGTTCCCGCTTTCGCCATCCAGTCGCGCGCCGCGCGCTCGGCAATCGTCTTGGATTTGACGTAGGCATAGGCATCGCGGCTGTGGATATTGGTCCAGTCCGCTTCGGTGAAGTGGTGGTGCCCCTTGCCGTGGCCATAGGCGATGGCGGCCACCGACGAGGTCTGCACGAAGCGCCGGACACCCGCTTCCTGCGCAAGGCGCAGCGTGCGCACGGTGCCTTCGCGCGCGGGGATGATGAGGTCATCGGGATTGCGCGGCGGCTTGCTGCTGAACGGCGAGGCGACGTGGAGCACATGGGTGCAGCCCGCCATGGCATCGGCCCAGCCCGCGTCCGCCGTGAGATCGGCGGCGAAGAAGCGCAGCGTTTCAGCGTTTCCGCCCAGGAGCGGGCGCAATTCGGCCTCGCGGCTGAGGCTGCGCACCGTGGTGTTCACGCGCCAGCCCTCTTCCAGAAGCTGCCGGATGATGAACCCGGCGATATAGCCGCTGCCGCCGGAGACGAGGACTGTCTTGCTCATGGCCTACCCCTTTCAGAAACGCAGCATGATGGCGCGGGCGAGCGCGGGCGAGAGTGAATAGACCGCACGCAGCACCTTCACCATGCCGACATTGGCCTCGTCCTGCCCACTTTCCATCGCCGCGATGATCTGGCGGGCGCATTCCTCCGGGCTGAGCTTCTTGTTGCCGCGCCCGGCGGTCATCGCTGTATCGACCATCGGGGGAAGCGCTTCGAGCACATGGATGCCAGTACCCTTCAATTGCGCGCGCAGGCCCTGTGTATAGCTGCGCAAGGCTGCCTTGGTGGCGCAATAGAGCGGCGCGCCTGCGCTGGGCGCGATGGCGAGGCCGGAGGTGACGTTGACGATCATCGCTTCGGGCCGGGTCCGCAGCACAGGCAGGAGTGCCGCGATCAGGCGGATCGGTGCGTGGAGATTGAGCCAGAGCGTGCGTTCATCATCCTGCGGATCGGGCGCGGCGAGGCGATAATCATGCGCGGCGCCCATTCCCGCGTTGTTGATGACCACATCGATGGCGCGGCCGTTCAGACCGGTCATCACAGCCTCGATGCCTGCCGGGCTGGCCAGATCGGCCGGGATCACGGCAAACCCCTCCCCCTCGGCAACCGCGATGCGTTCCGGGTTGCGTCCCGTAACGATGAGCGAAGCGCCCTTCCCGCGCAGCTGGCGGGCAAGGCGCAGGCCAATGCCGTCGGTCCCGCCCGTCAGGAGGATCGTCTTGCCTTGAAGTTTCACGCTATTCCCCCGCTCGATTTTGCGGGAGACTAGCGATCCGGTTGCAAGCTGCAACCTTCACTTCATCAGCACGAGTTCCTCGGCCATCGACGGGTGCAGCGCAACGGTGGCATCGAAATCGGCCTTGGTGAGGCCAGCCTTCACCGCGATGGCAGCAGCCTGCAGGATTTCCGGCGCTTCGGGGCCAATCATATGCAGGCCAAGCACCCGGTCGGTATCGGCATCGACGATCATCTTGTAGAGCCCGCGTTCGGGCCGGTGCGCAAAGATGTTCTTCATCGGGCGGAAATCCGAGGAATAGACCTTGATCGAACCGTACTTGTTGCGCGCCTCGCCTTCGGTCGGCCCGACGCCCGCCAGCGGCGGCTGCGAAAACACGGCGCTGGGAATGCAGCTGTAGTCTATCGTCACGTGCTTTCCGCCGAACACGCGGTCGGCAAAGGCCTGGCCTTCGCGGATCGCCACCGGGGTCAGTTGGACGCGGTCCGTTACGTCACCTACCGCATAGATGCTGGGGCACGAGGTCTGCGCGAAGTCGTCGACGAGGATCTCACCATTGCTGCCCAGCGCCACGCCTGCGGTTTCGAGGCCCAGACCGTCTGTTTTCGGACGGCGGCCCGTGGCGACCAGCACCTGATCGGCGAGGATCGGATCGGGCTGGCCCTTGAGCCAGACTTCGAGCGTGCCGTCCTCGCGCTTTACGATCCTGTCGCAAGGACAGTTGAACCGGTACTGGATGCCGCGCGCCATGGTGATTTGCAGCAGCCGGTCGCGCAGTGCCTCATCATAGCCGCGCAGCAGGGTTTCGCTGCGATTGACCACCGTTACGTGACTGCCGAGCGCGTTGAAGATCCCGGCAAATTCGAGAGCGATATAGCCTGCCCCGGCAATGACGATACGGCGGGGGAACTGATCGAGATGGAACACCTCGTTCGAGGTGATGCAGTGCTCTGAGCCTTCGAACTCCGGCATCACCGGCCATGCGCCCGTCGCGACCAGAATGACCTTTGCCGTGACCTCACGGCCCGAGGTGGTGAGGCGCACCGAATGCGGCCCGGTGATCTCGGCGCGTTCGAGGAAGCGCTCCACCTTGTGGCTTTCGAGCGTCGATGTGTAAGCGGCGTTGAGCCGGTCGACATCCTTCAGCACCGCATCACGCAAGGTTGGCCAGTCGAACGCGGTTTTCTCCGCGGTCCAGCCATAATTGGCCGCGTCCTGCAGTTCCTCGGCAAAGTGCGAGCCGTAGACAAGGAGCTTCTTGGGCACGCAGCCCCGGATCACGCAAGTACCACCAACGCGGTATTCCTCCGCCACTGCCACGCGCGCGCCGTGGCTGGCGGCGATGCGGCTGGCGCGCACCCCGCCGGAACCAGCGCCAATGACAAAGAGATCGTAGTCGTACTGCGTGTCGGTCATTCGCCAGGCTCCTGCTGCGTGTGCCCATATGGGGTATCGGGGTGCGCTGCGACAATGCCCATTCGCGCCCATTTGCCATCGTTTCGTTGCCTACGGAACACGGACGGCATCCGGCGCATTATGGCAACACGCGGCCAGTCCGGTCGTGCCGGGAAGTTCAGCCATGCAGCATGAAGGCGAAGAGGTGCACATCGACACCGAGGAAGTCAGCGGCGGAGACAAGGACAGAAGCCTCTTCAGGATGGTCGTGATAGGCACCGTGCTGGCCATCGGGCTGCTGTCGGC
>JBIPOH010000242.1:0-5146 GCA_044379435.1 Novosphingobium sp. | reverse complement strand
TCCATCAGGCGCGGAGGGACCGCGCCGCCGCAAGGCTTGATGCGGCCTGCGCGGTCGAGCAGCATCACCGAATGGCCCATGCGCGCCAGATCGGCCGCAGCCGTGGCACCCGATGGCCCGCCGCCCACAACGACGACATCAAAATCAAGTCCGCTCATGCTTCCGCCTCCCGCAAATGCAGCGCCGGGCCGTGCCCTGCGATACGTGCCGCCATCACTGCTGCGGCCATGAACAGCACGGCCTCCAGCATGAAGATTGATTGAAATGCGCGCCCATCGCTCTGCGCCTGGCGTGCAAGATCGACGCCGATGGCGCCCGTCAGGCCGCCAAGGCCGAAGGCAATGGCCTGCGCCGCGCCCCACACGCCCATGCGCACGCCCGTATCAGCCCGCCCACCAGCGGCGCTGCTGCCACCGGCAAGGCTGATCATCGCGCCGATCGCGGAGACCGCGAACACGCCGTTGGCAAAGCCGAGCACGCCGATATTGGCGGCAAGCGGCCAGCCCGGCCCCACCCCTGCGCCCACGGCAAGGCCGGCCAGCGCCAGCGCAGAGCCGGTGCAGCCTGCCGCAATCCAGCCCCTGAGTTCCCCGGCAGCGCGGCCCGCAAAGGCGCTGCCGCCGATGCCCGCCGCAATCATGCCCAGCAGCACACCGCTGTGCTGGGTGGCAGAAAGCGAGGTCGATTGAGCAGGCGTCATGCCGAAGACGAGACCGGCAAAGGGTTCGAGGATCAGATCCTGCATCGAATAGGCCAGCATCGAAAGGAACACGAACACGGTGAAGCGGCGCGCGGCCGCATCGCTCAGCACGCTGCGCAAGGCGTCGGCGAAGCTGGAGGGCGCTGCGGCCCTGACCGCCGGGGGCGCAGCCGGCACGGCGCGCTCCAGCCGGAAGGTGGCGACCAGCGTGACCACCAGCGCGGCCAGCGCAACGCCGCCGGAAACCTGCACGAGGCGGCCCCACGAAAACGGTTCGAGCAGCGCGCCCGCCGTGCCCGCTGCCAACACGATGCCCATGACCATCATGATCCACGTAACCGCAGCGGCAGCTGCCCGGCGCTGCGGCGCAACCCCGGAGGCCAGCAGGGCAAGCAGCGACGTGCCCGCCGCACCCACGCCCGCGCCAATCAGCACGAACCCCAGGATCAGCGCGGCATTTGCCAGCAGTGGCGCCAGCGACAGCGCAAAGACCGCAAGCATGGCGCCGAGGCCCAGCACGGCAACCCCGCCGATGATCCACGGCGTTCGCGCGTGGCCGCGATCAGAGCCGTGCCCCCAGACCGGGCGCGCCAGTTGCACCGCATAGTGCAGCGCCACGAGCCCGGCAGGGACTGCAGCGGCCATGCCATATTCGACAACCATCACGCGGTTGAGCAGCGATGTGGCAAGCATGACGATGGCGCCGATCGACGCCTGCACAAGGCCGATGCGGATGATCGAGAGCCAGCCGAAGCCGGATGGCTGCGCCCCTGGTGCCATCACCAGTGACCGCCAAGGCCGCCGGCGGCTGCCAGCATGCCAAGCACATAGAGGCTGACCCCCGTGGCGCTATACCATGGGGTGTAACGCGCCGGATCGCTGAGCAGGCGCGGCATCAGCGCAAACTGCGCGGCCAGCACGCCGACGACGATCAGCGCCGAAAGGGTGAGCCCGACTTGCAGCAGATAGGCTGCGACGATGACTTGCGCGAGCGCCATGACGCCGCAGGCCAGAAGCGCAGCGCCTCGCACACCGAGCACGACCGGCAGTGAACGCACGCCGGTTTGCGTATCGCCTTCAACAGCCTTGAAATCATTGAGCGTCATGATGCCATGCGCACCGAGGCTATACAGCACAAGAACGATGAGGACCGGTGTGGCGGGCAGCGTGCTCGTCATGACAGCAGCGCCAGTGAACCAGCTGAGGCCCTCATACGTGAGGCCGACCAGTGCGGGCCCCCACCAGCCGCTCGCCTTGAGGCGAAACGGCGGCGCGCTGTAGGCCCATGCGGAGGCGAGGCCGACGATGGTGGCGATCATGACCCAGATGCCAAGAGCCGCGCCAACCGCGAAGGAAAGCAGAGAACCGGCGCAGGCAATCCAGAGGCCCCAGCGGCCGGGAATGCGGCCCGAAGGGATCGGGCGGTTCGGTTCGTTTATGGCATCGACGTGGCGATCGAACCAGTCGTTGATGGCCTGGCTGTTGCCGCACACCAGCGGCCCGGCCAGCATGCCGCCCATGATCACCGCGATCCAATGGCCCGAAACCGGCTGCCCGGAAGAGACCACGCCGCACATGAAGGCCCAGATCGGCGGAAACCAGGTGATGGGCTTGAGCAGCTCCAGCACATCACGCGGAGCGGGGCGGCGAATGTCCTTGCGGAGCGCCGGGGCCGCTGGGCGGGCAGAAGTGGCTGGCTGCTTCATACCGGGAGGGTATGGTTGACACCCCTAAGTGTCAATTGATTCTTACACTTGCGCGATTTGCGCTATTCGCTTTCGCCGACAAGGTTGCCCAGACCATAACGGTGGAGCTTGGAATAGAGGCTCTGCCGGCTAAGCCCGAGGATTTCGGCGGCAGAGGCGCGGTTGTCCGAAGTGTAGGCCAGCGCGGCTTCGATGCACAATCGCTCGATCAGATCGGTGCTTTCGCGCACGATCTCCTTGAGCGAGGCGCGCCCGACCAGCTCGGTCAGCTGTTCGACCGAGCGCGGCAGATCAAGCGGCGTGGGCGGCAGATCGCGCAGGCGGCGGCCAATTTCGCGGATAGCGAAGCCATAGCACGGGGAATCGCCCGATGTGCGCACCGCCGAGAGTTCCACCGGCTCTTCCAGTTCGGAATCGCGGGCGCGGACGACCGTGCTGACATTGCGCGCAAGGCCATACTTGGTGAGCTGACCTTCGATGAGATCGAGATCAATCCCAGGGCGGCCGACAAATTCGCCCAGCGGGCGGCCGCGAATCTGATCGAGCGAGGCAGCGCGCGCCAGTTCGAGGAATGCGATATTGGCCGCGATGATGCGCATGCGCGCATCGGCCACGACAAAGGCGTCGGGCATCCGTTCGACGATATCGAGCAGAGTTGCCGCGCCTTCAGTGGCACGCGCCGTGGGAGCACTTAGCCGGACCAGCAGATAGCGCCCGCCGAGCTGGCGGAAGCCCGTGGCCGAAAGAGTCAGGTCCTCGCGCCCGCGCTCAAGCTCCACCGTGAGCGGGGAGACATCCGAGGTGGTCAAAACCGCACCGAGATAGGCGATCAGCGCATCGCGCGAACTGCGCGCGACAAGCCCGGAAAGCTTCGTGCCGACAAGGCTGCCGGCGCGCGCATCGAGCAGGGCGTGCGCCGCCGGGTTCGCTTCCTGAATGCGCTGACTGTCCGCCTCGACCAGCAGCACGGGTTCGGACGACAGATCGAACAGCAGGCGGTAGCGGGTTTCGATCTGGCGCAGGCGCATGTAATCGCGTTCGAGCGACTGCTGGGCCTGGAGCAGGCGCTGCTGCAGCACCACCGCGCCGCGCATGTCGCGCCCAACCGCGATCAGGCGCTCTCCGCCATCGAGGCTGATGACCAGATAGCGCACCGGAATATCACCAGCCGGGCTGGTATGGTTGACCTGGCGCCAGCGATTGCTGGCATCGCCCGGTTCAAGCACCAGCATGTCGCGGACCTTGCCGCGGCTTTCGGCGGTCACCGTGGCTTCGAAGGGGTGCCCGATCCAGCTGTCGCACCCGGGAAAATCCTGCCGATTGGCCGCAACATCCAGAATGCGGCCCGACGTATCGAGCGAGAGCGTGATATCGCCCGCCGCGAGCACGAGACGCAGCGCATCCGCAGGGCCGATAGCCTTGAAAGCGGCTTCCGACCGGGTAAACGGTGTCTTGTCCGCGAGGGCGCGTTCAGGTTGGACCACGATGATGCCCCGGCCTAGCCGGCGTTCACGGCCCGGCGCGCGGTCACGCCGACCAACCGGTTGGCGAGAGCGAGCGCTCCGGGTGCATCGACTGCCGAACCATCCGCACCGGCTTCCATCGCCATATTGGGGTTCATGTTAACTGCTTGTCCGCCAACCAGAATGCTGATGTCTTGGCACATGGATACGCTGCGGATCGCCTTTATGGTTCGTGCGAGCGATTCGCTAGTGACATCGCAAGAGACGGTCAAGCCAACCAGATCATAGGATTTGTTGGCAATTTTCGCGATCAGCCCGCGCATGTCAGGGGCGACCAGAACCTCGCTATCCCACGCCGCGCGGACGAAGACCTCGTGAACCATCGTGGCGCCGAAACTGTGCTGTTCACCCGGCATCGGCGAGAACAGCGCGCGCCGCGGCATGACGAGCGGTCCGGTTACCAGCGGGCTGCCCCATGCAATCTCGCGCATCACTTCCTGAAGCCGCCACAGACCGATGGTCACATCGAGAAAATCGCATAGATCGTCTTCCCACAGCACGCCGAGACGGCGCGCGGCGGGCGCAAGCAGATCGACGAAGATCGCATCGATCCCGACCCCGCGCGCGAGATACTCCTCAACATGGACGAGAAGCTCATCAGCTTGCAGCGTCAGCGGGAGCGGGCAGAACCGGGCGACATCCTCGGCGGTGATGACACCCCCGCCTTGCGCAACCGGACGGCCCGGGCGCATGCGGTGGGCCACCAGCAGCTGAGGGATGATTTCGCCTTCGATCAGAGTGCTGATCGCAGCTGAGGAAGTGGCGCTACGCGGACGGCGCGAGCTGCCGCTGCGGCCAGTACCGGCATTGCCTGCACTGCTGCCCTTGCGGCGACCATTCACCGGCACGCCGGTATGTTCGTCATGCGATGCAGCCGGATCCGCCTTGCGGGGTCCCTGGCCACTTTTGCCTATTGCCAAGTCCATACCAGACACTCCCGTCTGCCGCGGCAGCAAGGCCGCGTGGGGATCGTGGTTAAAAGCACTCCGACTCTGTCCCGTGCCCTTGACCTAAACGCATTCCCGAACCTTAGCAAACCCAATCGTGTCAATTTTTCTTGTCGTCCAATTTTATTGACAGTCTGCGCAAACGAGTCGTAAGTTGCTTGTTGTGAAGAGGATGGGACGCACGAAATGTCGGAAGCTAGAACGACAGCGCTGCGCGGCATGAGGTCCGCTTCGGACCGCCGTCAAAACGCTCGCGGGTCGGCCCGGAAA
>JBIPOH010000026.1:0-17157 GCA_044379435.1 Novosphingobium sp. | reverse complement strand
GAATTTGCCCGCGCCTTTACCGAGCGGCTGATGACTTATGCGCTGGGGCGCGGGCTTGGTCCGAACGACATGCCGGCCGTGCGCGCCATCGCGCGGGCGGCTTCGAAAGACGATTGGCGGGTGCAGGCGATCATTCGCGGGATCGTGACCAGCCCGGCCTTCACCATGCGCCGCGTGCGGGTGCCGATGAAGACAGCAAGTGCGGGCGCGGGTACCGGAAATGGGCGGGGAACAGGCCGATGATCGTGAAACGCGCTCCCCTCAACCGCCGCACCGTGTTGCGCGGGTTGGGCACGGCGGTGGCGCTGCCATTTCTGGAAGCGATGATCCCGGCGGCGCGCGCAGCGGATGCAGCGGCCCATCAGCCTGCTCGCCCCAAGCGGCTTTCGGTGTTCTACACGCCCAATGGCATGACGATGGACGCCTATCGCCCCGCCACGGTGGGCGCGGACTATGCGCTGCCCTCCACGCTCGCGCCGCTGGAGCCGTTTCGCGCCGACATGGTGGTGGTGAGCGGCCTCGGCCATCCGCAGGCCGCCGCCTTCGGGGATCGCCCGGCAGGCCATGGCCGCTCGTGCCCCGCGTTCCTCACCGGTGCGCACGCCCGGCAGACCGAGGGGCCGGACATTCGCTGCGGCGTCTCGATGGATCAGGTCTTTGCCGCGCATTCCGGTCAGGCAACATCGATCCCTTCGCTGGAGCTGGGCATCGATCAGGCAAGCTTGCTGGGCAGCTGCGACATCAATTATTCCTGCGCTTATACCAATGGCATCTCGTGGCTGACGCCGACCGTGCCGCTGCCGGTTGCGGCCAATCCGCGCGATGTGTTCGAACGCCTGTTCGGAGACGGGGATGCGCTCGATCCCGCCAGTCGGCTGGCGGAGGCGCGGCGGCGGACCTCGATCCTCGATTTCGTGCGCGAGGATGCAGCGCGGCTCTCGGGCCGGCTGGGGGCCGAGGATCGGCGCAAGCTCGACGAGTACCTCGACGCGGCGCGCAGCATCGAACAGCGCATCCAGCGCGCCGCCAAGGGCCCGGTCGCGGAGGCCGGGAGTTTTGCCCAGCCTGCGGGCATTCCCGCCGATTTTGCCGAGCATGTGCGCCTGATGATCGATCTTCAGGTGATGGCCATGCAGGCCGACCTCACGCGGGTGGCCACATTCATGCTGGGGCGCGAGATTTCGAACCGCACCTATCCCGAGATCGGGGTACCGGATTCGCACCACATGCTCAGCCACCATGGCCGCAGCGCCGAAAAGATGGCGCAGCTTGCGAAGATCAACCGCTATCACATGGAATTCTTCGCCTATGCGCTGAAGCGGCTCAAGGAAACGCGCGATGGCGAAGGATCGCTGCTCGATAGCACGCTGGTGATCCGGGGCAGTGCGTTCGGCGATTCCAACGATCACGATTTCATGGATCTGCCGGTGATCGTGGCGGGCGGTCTGGTGAAGGGCGGGCGGCATATCGCAGCCGAAAAGGGCACCTCGATGTCGAACCTGCTGCTGGCGGGGCTTCAGCTGCTGGATGTTCCCGCCGCAAAGTTTGGCGACAGCACCGGGCCGTTGGCGGGGTTGACGAGTGCTTAGGCTCGCTGCCCTGCTGCTGGCGTTTGCTCCGCTCCCGGCGCTGGCGCACAGGGCGGAAGCGCTGGCGCGCGCGATTTTGGACGATGACGCCGCGGCGCTTGCTGCCGCGCTGGCGCATGGCGCGGATGCGAACGCCGTGCTCGAGTATGGCGAGACGCCGCTGGCCCTTGCGGTGGAAGTGCAGGATCCCACGCTGGTCGATCTGCTGCTGAAAGCCGGAGCGAAGACGGACCGCGCCGATGTGCTGGGGACAACGCCGCTGCTGCTGGCTTGCGAGCGCGGCAACGGTGCGGTCATCGCGGCGCTGCTTGCGGCTGGCGCGCCGGTCGATCAATCTAATCCCGAAGGCGTGACACCGCTGGCGATATGCGCGCGCTTTGCCGACGCGGCTGCGGTCAGTGCGCTGCTGGGTCGCCATGCGGCGGTGGAAAGCGCCGATCTGCGTGGGCAAACGCCGCTGATGTGGGCGGCGGCAGCGGGGCGGCCCGATAGCATTGGTGCGCTGCTCGCCGCCGGGGCCGCGATCAACCGTGCAACGCCGGGAGGCTTCACGCCGCTGTTCTTTGCGCTGAAAAGCGGCAAGGCGGAGGCGGTGTCTGCGCTGATCGCGGCGGGCGCGGATGTGAAGCATCGCGGGCCGGAAAACGCCAGTGCGCTGCAGATGGCGCTCTATTGGAAGAACTGGGATCCGGCCGAGGAACTGGTGCGGCTGGGCGGTGATGTGGCCGAGCTTGACCGCGAAGGGCGGCGGCCGCTCCATGTCGCGGCGGCAGCGGGGCAGGGCGCGCTGGTCGCCGCGCTGCTGGAACGCGGGGCCGATCCCGATGCGCTTTCCGGGCCATCGAAGATTACTTGGGTGACCGAGGCCAATTTCGGCATGCCGCCGCCGCCGGTGCAGCCGACCACCGCGCTGATGATGGCGGCCAGCGCGGGGCAGGCCGATGTGATGTGGCAACTGGTGCGCGCCGGGGCCAATGAGCACTTCGTCGATGGGGCCGGGGTCGATCTGGTGCTTGCGGCGGTGCAGGGGCACAATGCCGCCGCGCTGGCGCTGGCGCTCGATCTGGCGGGCGGCGCCAATGTGGCCGACAAGGCGAAGTCTACTGCGCTGCACCGGCTGGCGGGCGGGCCGTTCTTCCCCGAGCTTCCCGCCATGCTGCGCCTGCTGGCCGCAAAGGGCGCGCGGGCCGATATCCCCGATGCCCGCGGCAAGACCGCGCTGCAGATCGTGGCTGACGGGCTTGCCACGGTGCAGGCCGCGTTTCATGAAGTTTATCCCGCCGCGAAAGCCGGTCTGGCGTTTTCGCCCTGATTTTTGTTTGCAGAAGGATCCCTGCCGATGACCCGTGCAAGACCGATGCTGATGATGGCCGCCTGCGCCGCGCTGGCGGTTGGCGGCGCTTTGGCTGCCGCTGCTTCGCCTGCCGAGACGATTGCCGCGCGGCAGGCCAGTTTCAAGAAGATGGGCGGCGCGATGAAGGCGCTGAAGGATGAACTTGGCGGCGGGGCCGACAAGGCCAAGATGCTGGCGGCGGCGCGCACGCTGGCGTCCACCGCGCGGGCACAGTGGGTGCTGTTCACGCCGGGCACCGGGCCGTCGTCGGGCGTGAAGACCGATGCGCTGCCGGCGATCTGGACGCAGAAGAGCGACTTCGATGCTGCCTCCGCCAAGCTGGTGGCCGAGGCGGACAAGCTGGTCGGCCTTGCCGGATCGGGCAATACGGCAGCGGTGCTGGCGCAGTTCAAGGCAGTCGGCGGCACGTGTGCGGCCTGCCACCGCCAGTTCCGTGCGGACGAATAGGCCCGCGATGAGCAGCCAGCCCGAAACCCTTCCGGAGAAGGTCAAGGTGTGGGACCCGTTTGTGCGGGTGTTCCACTGGAGCCTGATCACGCTGTTCGCCATTGCCTGGTGGAGCGGTGAGAACCATGAGATGGATCGCCATCGGCAAGCCGGGTACGCGATTTTTGCGCTGGTCGCGTTCCGCGTGTTCTGGGGCTTTGCAGGTGGGCGCACCGCGCGCTTTGTGCAGTTCCTCAAAGGTCCGGGCGCGGTTCTGGACTATGTGCGCACGCATGATCCCGAGGCCCCTTCGGATGGGCACAATCCGCTTGGCGGCTGGAGCGTGGCGGCGCTTTTGGGCGTGATCAGCGCGATCACGCTCGCCGGCCTGTTTGCGGTCGATGTCGACGGGATCGAATCCGGGCCGCTGGCGGATTGGGTCAGCTTTGATGCGGGCCGCATGGCATCGGAATGGCACGAAGCCGTGTTCAAGGCGGCGCTCGCGGTGATCGGCCTGCACATTCTGGCGATCGGCTATTATCAGGTGCTCAATGCGCACGATCTGATCGGGCCGATGATCACCGGGCGGCGTGACCGGGCCAAGGGCGAGACGACGCCGGATGTGCAGTGGTCGCCGATCATGGCCCTTGCCGGGATTGCCGCCGTTGGCGCGCTGACCTGGGCGGTGATGAACGGGCTGCGCTTGGCGGGTTAGCCGCCAAGCCGCTCGGGCACGGCCTGCGCCTCTTCCGCCAGCGTTTCGGCGGTCATCACGGCTTCCCATGGGAACACGAACCAGCGCTTGTCTTCGGCGCGGTCGATCACTTCGGCGGTGTAGTCCACCCGCGCCTTCGAGCGGCAATTGTCCTTCAGCACGGCAAAGCGCAAGTTGTCGGGGTTGCAGCCGTTTTCCGCCAGCAGATTGCGGATGTAGACGATGGTGCCGCCGCTGTCGTTGATATCGTCCACGAACAGCAGCTTCGTGCCGGTGGTCGATTTGTCCGCCACTTTGCCGAGCAGTTCGTCGGCAAAGCCGGGCACTTTCGACGAATGGTCGATCGAGAGCATCGGCACTTGCAGTTCGTGGCTGATGTAAACCGCCGGAACCAGCCCGCCGCGCCCGATGCCGATGATGAAATCAGCCTTCCAGCTATCCCCCGCCAGCAGCCGCGAAAGCTTGCGCACGCTGCTCAGGAAGTCCTCGTAAGGAATGTAGTTCAGCACGGGGGCGGCGGTTTCGGTCATGGCAGGGCGGGTCCGTCTATCGGGCAGCAAAGGAGAAGCGGTTACCGGTTCGGCGGCCTCACCGCAATTGCCGGGTGGGGGCGTTTTCAACCGGAATTGCGGGGCGCCCCAGCACCGGGAGAGGCCAGCAGGCCAAATGCGCTCTGGATTTCGCCCAGCACGATATCGGCGGCATAGCTTGGCGGGCGGGCGGCGGCGGTGCACAGCGCCAGAGTCATCGGGCGCAGCACCGGATCGGAGATGCGCGTGAACGAGAGCAGCCCGGCGCGCACTTCGGTCACCACGTCGAGCGAGGTGAGAATGCCGATACCGACGCCCTGCAGCACGAGGCTGGTGATCATCTGGATGTTGTTGCTGGTCGCCTTGCGGTCGAGCACGAGCTGCGTGGTGCCTTCGAGCACGGCGATCTGCTGATAGACCGCCAGCGGGCTGGACGGGACGACCACGGGCGAACCTTCGCAGGCCGAAAAGCGGGCCTCGGCCTGCTGCCCGAAAGGATGCCCGGCGGGCGTGATGAAGCCGAGGTGGATATCGGCATAAGCGCGCACGGTGATGTCACGATAGGATTCGGGGCCGAAGAACACGCCGAAATCGACCTCGCCCGTGGCGATCATGCGGCGCACCTGATCGTTCGCGGCCACCTTCACCTCGATCGTGATGCCGGGATAGCGGCTCTGCAGCGCGTGGATCGCGGCCGGGATCACGCCCTTGGCCAGCGCATCGATCACTGCAATCTCCACATGGCCCCGCTTGAGCCCGCGCAAGTCCTCGATCTGCGCGCGCACTTCGGCAAGGCTCTTGGTCCACCGCCCGCCAGCGGCCATCATGACCTCGCCGGCAGCCGTCAGCCTGAGGCCGGTGGGCAGGCGTTCGAACAGCGGCATGCCGAGTTCGGCTTCGACATTGAGGATCTGGCGGTCGATCGCGGAGGCGGAAACGTTGAGTTCGTCGGCGGCCTTGCGGATCGAGCCAAGCCGGCCGACTGCCAGAAAATAGCGCAGGAAGCGGGAGAATGCTGGCATTGCGGTTTACCCTGCCTCATTTTTGCAACGCAATGCGCGATTCATTGCAGTTGCGTGCTACGGGTCTAGGTCATATCCACGCTGCATTGCAACAATCGGGTCAGGGCACGGGCGCATGGCAGGGGAAAGGTGGTTAGCGGCAGGAGGCGCGCTTGGCGCGGCGCTGCTCGCGCTGATGCCCACGCCAGCGTTTGCGCAGGGTGCGCCCGCCGCGCTTCCCATCCCGCTTGATGATCCTGCGCGCGAAGCGGCCGTGGCGCGCCTGATCGAAGCGGCGCGGGCCAGCCCGCCCACCTTGCGCGTGCTGCTGCGGGGGATGCCCAAGGGCGGTGATCTGCACAATCACCTCGCCGGGGCGATCTATGCCGAGGATTTCCTGACCTGGGCCGGGCAAAAGGGATACTGCGTCGATCCCGCCGGGCTGACGGTCGTGCCGCCGCCCTGTCCGGCTGAACGGACGGTCGATCGCTTCGCCGCCGCCGATGAATTCGGCATGGACCGGTTAATCGACGCGATGTCGACGCGCGGCTTCCAGCGCGGGGTGGGGCAGAACGACGTTTCGGGGCATACCCAGTTCTTCCGCTCGTTTGAACGGTTTGGCCCGATGGGCGGCGAGACGGCGAAGATGCTCACCGCCGTGCGGCGCATCGCGGCAGACAACACGCTGGGCTACCTGGAGCTTGATCACAACACCACCACGCTGGTTTCGGTGGTGCGCGCGGCAGGCGATGCGCCGATTGCCGAGGCTGAACTGGCCGCCGTCCATGCTAGCGAGGCAAAGACCTTTGCAGCGCTGGTTCCGAAGGCCCGCGCGGAACTCGATGCCGACGAGGCTGCTTCGGCCAAGGCCATGGCGTGCGCCACACCTGCGGCTGAGCCCGGCTGCAAGGTTGCGGTGCATTACCTGTTTCAGGCCCTGCGCGCGCTGCCGCCAAGGCAGGTCTATCGCTCGCTGATCCTCGGTTTCATGATCGCCGATGCCGATCCGCGCTTTGTCGGCGTCAATATCGTGATGCCCGAGGACGCGTGGCTGGCGCGGCGCGATTACGCGCTGCACATGGCGATGATCCGGCTGCTCGCGGCGCGCTATCCCAAGGTGAAGCTGACCCTTCATGCCGGGGAAGTGGCGCTGGGCCAGGTGCCGCCGCAGGACATCAAGGACCATATCGCGCAGGCTGTTGCAGTAGGCGCCAAGCGCATCGGGCACGGCACCGGGATCGCCTTTGAGAACAAGGCCGAAGACACGATGGCGCGCATGGCGAGAGAAGGCATCGCGGTGGAGATCAACCTCACCAGCAATGCCGTGATTCTGGGCGTAAAGGGTGCGGACCATCCGCTCGCGCTCTACCGCGCGCACGGCGTGCCGGTGGTGCTTTCAACCGACGATCAGGGCGTGCTGCGCTCCGACATGACCAACGAATATGTCCGCGCCGTGCGCGAGCAGGGGCTGACTTACGGGGATCTCAAGCAGATCGCGCGGGCGGGGCTGGCTTATTCGTTCGTGCCCGGCGCCGCGCTTTGGTCCGATTCGGTGAAGCGGGTGCCGGTGGCTGCCTGTGCTGATTTTGCCACACCTTCGTGTGCGAAGTATCTGGCGAACAACGAAAAGGCCCGGCTGCAGGCAGATCTTGAACAGCAATTTGCAACCTACGAAGCCGAGCGTCTGGCGCGGGCGGGGAAGGTGCCTTAAGGCTTTAATACAAATTGCTGCTGCGGTGGCATTTAAAAGCGGGTGCGCTCTGCCCCGGGGGTGCTGCGGTGCAGCATGGTGGCAGGGAAGAATGCCCGGTCGTTTGCAGGAGAGGCGCGGTTCAATCACGCGCAGTTCGGTCGCCGCACAGGCAGGGCCGGAGCGCCTTATGCATCCACAGGGGGGTACCACCATGAACTTTTCCAGATCATCCGCGCTGCGGCCGGGTTCGCGCAGTCTCGTCAAGGCTCTTGTCCTGCTGGGCTGCACCGCGCTGACCGCTCCGGCATTCGCGCAGGAAGCGCCTGCTGCCGATGAGCCGCCCAAGGAAGAGATCGTGGTGACCGGCTCGCTCGGCGCGCTGCCGATCAAGGATGTCGGCTCGATCTTCGGCTTCGACAAGACGATCATCGAGACCCCGCGTTCGGCCTCGACGATCAGCAATGAGCAGATCGAGCGTTTCGGCATCCGCGAAATCTATGACCTCGTTTCGCAATCGCCGGGCGTGTTCACCAACTCGTTCTTCGGCGTGGGCGGTGCGCTCGATATTCGCGGCACCCCGGGTGAAGTCTACTTCCGCGGCGTACGCCGGCTCGACAACCCCGGCAACTACCCGACCCCGATCGCCGCTTCGGACCGCATCGACATCGTGCGTGGCCCTGCCTCGCCGATCTATGGTCCTTCGAAGACTGGCGGCTACATGAACTTCGTGCCGAAATCGGCGCGTGCGGCTGGCGGCAAGTATCTCGGCAACGCCGAGGGTGAGCTTTCGTACACGAGCGGCAGCTGGGAACGCAACGTGCTGACCGCCGAAGTGCGCGGTCCGGGCAAGATCGGCGGGCAGGAATTCGGCTACAGCCTCTATGGCCAGATCGAGGATTCGGGCAGCTACTATCGCAACATGTCGACCCGCCAGTCGATCGTGCAAGCCGCGTTCGATGCTGACATCGCATCCAACCTGCGTATCGAATTCGGCGGCATGTATCACAACTACAAGGGCCAGCAGAACGGTGGCTGGAACCGCCTGACGCAGGACCTGATCGACAACGGCAACTACATCACCGGTTCGGCCAAGCCGCTCGACACCAATGGCGACGGGCAGATCTCGCACGGCGAGGCGGCAGCGGCCAACGGCGGCTTTGGCCTCAATCCGTTCGGCGCGGCGTTCTGTTCCAACCCGCCGTTTTCCAATCCGTTTTCGAACGGCCTCAACAACGGCTGCCTCGCCACGCTCTATCCCGACATGGGCCTGACCGGCGTCGGCACAGCCAAGCTGGACCGCCGCAACACGCTGACCGCGGAAGACGACAAGCTCAACAACGTGGCGCGGACGGCCTACTTCGACATCATCTTCGATGGCGGCAATGATCTCGAGATCAAGAACCAGCTGTTCTATGATGGCTACGAGCACCTCAGCGAGAACCAGTACGGCTTCTCGCAGTTCCACGATTCGTGGGTGATAGAGGACAAGATCGTCGTCTCGAAGACGTTCAAGACCGATATCGGCAAGTTCGCGTTCCAGGTGTCGCCGTCGCTGCGCTATACCAAGTTCAAGCACGGGGACGACTTCAACTACGAATACTTCCACCGCGTCGACCTGACCAAGGGCTATGACGCTCTTTCGGACCGCCTGCTTTCAACTGAATGCCAGTGCGATTACACGACCTACCTCAAGGGCCACTATACCGACCTCGGTCTCGCTGGCCTTGCCGATCTCGATTTCAACTTCGGGCTCGATCTGACGGTTGGCGCGCGTTACGACCATGTGAAGGTTTCGACCACCGACGTGCGCTCGTTCCTTGAAAATCCGGCCAGCGCCGGATCGACGCAGCGTTCGAAGGGCGGCTGGTCGTGGTCTGCCAGCGCCAACTACAAGCTGCCGTTCGGCGTGATCCCCTATGTCACCATTTCGCGCCAATCGACGCTGGTGGCCGGGCAGGGCGCCGAAGTGACCGTGGCCGATGCCAATTCGGGCGCGTTCATCAGCGCTTCGAAGCTCTATGAAGGCGGCATCAAGGGCAGCTTCCTCAACAACCGGCTCTACGCTGCGCTTTCGGTCTACAAGCAGACTCGCATCGATCGCAACGCGCAGGCCATCGTGACCAACCAGGCAGTTGAAACGAAGGGCATCGAAGCCGAAGTGCGCTGGTCGGTTGACCGGCACTTCCTGATCTCGGCCAACTACACCAAGACCCGCGTGGAGAACCTCACGGCCATTGGTGATGGTGTGCTGTTCAGCTTCTTCGGTATCGAGGACCTCAAGGGCCTTGATCCGGCGCTGTACCTCGGCGGTCAGCCGATCGGTCTGGTGGCGATCCCCAACGGCAAGGCCTCGCGCCGCGCCGGTATTCCCGAGGATCTGTACTCGGCGAACCTGACCTACTCGTTCGACAACGGCCTGTCCTTCGCCGGTACTGTGTCGCACGTGCCGTCGGTGTTCTCGGGCCAGAGCCAGGTGGTGAAGCTGCCTGCCTATACGCTGGTGGACCTGACCGCCTCGTTCAAGACCGGGCCGTGGTTGTTCCGCGCCGTGGTCAAGAACGCGACCAACGCAAAGTACTTCCGCGCCAACTTCACGGAACTGTTCGGCAGCACGATCGCGCTGCCCGAGCGTCCGCGCAGTTGGCAGGCTTCGGTCATCTACAAGTTCTGACCGGGTCATGGGGCGAGGGGCGGCAGGTGCTGTCCCTCGCGCTTTTCTCAAATGATTACAGGGTGATTTTACCCATGAGAGCCCTCGCGCGTCTGGCGAGTCTCGCCGCTGCTATGCTGCTTCCTGCGGCTCCGGCCATGGCGGCGGCGCCTGCTGCCGATCCGGCGCTGTTGGCCGCGGTCAGGGCCTGCGCGCCCGCGCGGCCCTGCGCGGCAAAGCTGCCGGTGCGCGTGGTGGTCGTCACCATGTTCGAGATCGGCAAGGACACCGGCGACAAGCCCGGCGAATTCCAGCTGTGGAAAGAGCGCCGCCATCTGACGGAGACGCTGGCGTTTCCGCAAGGCTGGCATGATCTGGCCTATGATCCGCAAGCCGGCGTGCTTGCTATCGTGACCGGCATGGGCTCGATCAAATCGGCCACTGCGGCGCTGGCGCTGGGGCTGGATGAGCGGCTCGATCTGTCCAAGGCCTATTGGCTGGTGGCAGGGATTGCCGGGATTGATCCCGAAGACGCTTCGGTCGGCTCCGCCGCCTGGGCGCGCTATCTGATCGATGGCGACATGGCGCACGAGATCGATGCGCGCGAGATCCCGGCCAATTGGACCAGCGGCTACTTCGCGCTCCACAGCAAGGGGCCGATGGACCCGACGCCGCTGGAGCCCGCCAATGGCGAGATGTTCGCGCTCAATCCTGCGCTGCAGGAGTGGGCTTATGCGCTGACCAAGGACATGGCGCTGCCGGACGATGCGCGGATTGCCGAGGCGCGGCAGGCGTTCAAGGGCTATCCCAACGCGCAGAAGCCGCCGTTCGTGCTGAAGGGGGATAACCTTGCGGCGATGACCTTCTGGCACGGCGCAAAGCTGACGCAGTGGGCCAATGACTGGACGAGGTTCTGGACGCGCGGGAAGGGCGAGTTCGTCACCTCCGCGATGGAAGAAACGGGCACGTTCCAGTCCATCGAGTACCTCACCAAGGTCGGCCGGGCGGACCGCGACCGGGTGATGGTGCTGCGCGCCGCCAGCAATTTCACGATGCCGCCGCCGGGCGTGGACGCGGCCAGCTATCTGCTGAGCGAGAACCAGGGCTATGCCGGAATGACGGTGGCGCTGGAGAGCCTCTACAGCGTGGGCGGCAAAGTGGTGGATGCGATTACCGGCGACTGGGACCGCTTTGGTCCGGCACCGCCGAAGTGAGCCGCTGCTGACATGACGCTGACGCTCATCCGCAATGCCGCCGTGGTGGCCGCAATGGATGATGCGGGCAGCGAGATCGCGGGCGGCGCGGTTGCGCTGCGCGATGGTGTGATCCTTGCGGTGGGGACCACGGCGGAGCTGACGCCGCTGGCGGGGCACGCCGATGTGATCATCGAGGCGGCAGGCTGCGTGGTAACGCCGGGCCTGATCAACACGCATCATCATCTCTATCAAACCCTGACCCGTGCCGTGCCTGGGGCGACCGAAGCTTCGCTGTTTGGCTGGCTGAAGCGGCTCTATCCGATCTGGGCGCGCTATACGCCCGATGATGTGTTTGCCGCGACGCAGCTGGGGCTGGCGGAACTCGCGCTTTCGGGCTGTTCGCTCAGCAGCGATCACCTTTATCTGTTTCCGAACGGCGTGACGCTGGATGATACGATCCATGCCGCCGCCGGGATCGGCATGCGCTTTCACGCGACGCGAGGCGCCATGAGCGTGGGCGAAAGCGCGGGCGGATTGCCGCCGGACAGCCTGGTCGAGCGCGAGGACGCGATCCTGGCCGACTGCATCCGCGTGATCGACCGGTTTCACGACAGCGCGGACGGGGCGATGGTGCGCGTTGCCGTGGCGCCCTGCTCGCCGTTTTCCGTGAGCCGCGAACTGATGCGCGATGCGGCGCTGCTGGCGCGCGACAAGGGCGTGATGCTCCACACCCATCTCGCCGAAGATGCCGATGACGTGGCGTTCAGTCTGGAGCGGTTTGGTTGCAGGCCGGGGCAATATGCCGAAGACCTCGGCTGGACCGGGCCGGACGTGTGGCATGCGCATTGCGTTCAGCTGGATCCGGGCGAGATCGATCTGTTTGCACGCACGCGCACGGGCGTGGCGCATTGTCCGGGCTCAAACTGCCGCCTTGGTTCAGGCGTTGCGCCGGTGCGGGCGATGGTCGATGCGGGCGTGCCGGTGGGGCTGGGGGTCGATGGTTCGGCCTCCAACGACACCGCCAACCTGCTGGGAGAGGCGCGGCAGGCCATGCTGCTGCAGCGCGTGACACATGGCGCAACCGCCTTTGCCGCGCGCGAGGCGCTGAAGCTTGCGACACGCGGCGGCGCGGCGGTGCTGGGGCGCAGCGATCTGGGCCAGCTGAAGCCGGGCCTGCGCGCCGATGTGGCCGTGTGGGACATGGCCGATGTTGCTTCCACCGGCGCGTGGGATCTCGTTGCCGGGCTCGTGCTCGCGCCGCCCGGCGGTGTGCGCGATCTCTTCGTGGAGGGGCGGCCCGTCGTGCGCGGCGGAGACCTCGTCCAGACCCCGCGCGCGCACATTCTCGCTGCTGCTCGCCGCTCGCTCGATAGGCTGATCGCCACCGGATAGGAGACTGCCTGCCGTGCCCCAAGCCGCTACCAGAACGCCCCATTCGGTAAGTCGTTCTCAGGCCCGCGATCCGGATTTCTTTCCGGGCATGGCTCTCGCGCTCCCACTGGGCATTCAGCATGTGCTGGCGATGTTCGTGTCCAACCTCACGCCGCCGATCATCGTGGCGGGGGCGGCGGGCTTCGGGTTCGGATCGGCCGACCCATCCCAGCTGATCTACATGATCCAGATGGCGATGCTGTTCGCCGGGATCGCCACCCTGATGCAGACGGTTGGGATCGGCCCCATCGGCGCGCGGCTGCCCTTGGTGCAAGGGACCAGTTTTGCCTATATCCCGGTGATGATCCCCATCGTGGCGGGGCGCGGCGTGGAGGCGATGGCGGAGCTGACCACCGCCGCGCTGATCGGCGGGCTGGTGCACGGGGCGCTGAGCATTTTCGTGGGCCGGGTGCGCTTTGCCCTGCCGCCGATGATTACCGGCCTTGTCGTGCTGATGATCGGGCTCTCCCTCATGCGGATCGGGGTGCAGTATGCGGCGGGCGGGGTGCCAGCCGTGGGGACGCCGGCCTTCGGTGCGGCGACGAGCTGGCTCCTGGCGGGCGTTGTCGTGCTGGCAACGCTGGGCCTCAAATTCTTTGCGCGGGGCATCTGGTCGACCGCTTCGGTGCTGCTCGGGCTGCTGGCCGGGTATCTGGCGGCGCTGGCGATGGGGCGGATTTCCTTTGCGGCGGTGGACGCGGCCCCGCTGGCGATGGTGCCGCAGCCGTTCCATTTCGGCTTTGCGCTTTCGGCCTCGGCCATTCTCGGCTTCGTGCTGACGGGCTTTGTCTCGTCCATCGAATCCATCGGCGATGTGGAGGCTATCTGCGAAGGGACGGCGGGGCGCCCGGCAACCGATGCGGAACTGGCGGGCGCGGTGGCGGCAGACGGGGCGGGGACCGCGCTGGCCGCCGTGTTTGGAGCCTTGCCGAACACGACGTTCAGCCAGAACGTGGGCCTGATCGCCATCACGGGGATGATGAGCCGCCATGTGGTGACGCTGGGCGCGGTGTTTCTCGTCGTTTGCGGGCTTGTGCCCAAGATCGGCGCGGTCATCACCACGATCCCCATCGAAGTGCTGGGCGGCGGGGTGATCGTGATGTTCGGCATGGTCGCCTCTGCCGCGCTTTCCATGCTTTCGGGCGTGGTCTGGAACCAGCGCAACATGCTGGTGTTTGGCGTGAGCCTTTCGCTGGCGCTTGGCCTCCAGCTGGAACCAGAGGCGCTGGCGCACCTTCCCGAAACGGCGCGGATGCTGCTGGCTTCGGGCGTTCTCCCGGCGGCCGTCATGGCCATCGTGCTCAATCTGGTGCTGCCGCCCGAAACCCCGGACGAGCTACCGGAGGCGCTGGAGCCGCAAGGCGCGGTGATGGCCGGGGATGGAGCCTGAGGTGGTGGTGACGAGCGCTCTCTTTTTTGCAACAAACCGTCCGCTTCATTGCGCTCGCGAGGTCGGGTCGAGGCAGGCATAGCGGCGGGACCCATGGCAATGCGCATCAGATTACCCCAAGTCGATCCCTTCCTGCTGTGGCTGGTCGGCTGCGTGATCGCGGCCAGCGTGCTCCCGGCGCGCGGCGCTGTGCTGGCAGGCTTCGACATGGCAGCGGACGCGGCCATCGTTCTCCTGTTCTTCCTTCACGGCGCGAAGCTTTCACGCGAGGCGGTTCTGGCGGGGATCGGGCACTGGCGGCTGCACCTCATGGCGCTGAGCTTCACATACGTGCTGTTTCCGGTGCTGGGCCTTGCCGCGCAGGCGCTGACGGGGCGGGTGATCGATCCCACGCTGGCGATGGGGCTGCTGTTCCTCGCGCTGCTGCCCTCCACCGTGCAAAGCTCGATTGCGCTGACCGCGATGGCAGGCGGCAATGTCGCGGCGGCGGTTTGCAGTGCCTCGCTTTCGAACGTGATCGGCGTGGTGCTGACCCCGGTGCTGGTTACCCTGTTCATCCAGACTGGTGGCGGCAGTGGCGGCGGGATGGACGGACTGGCGTCGGTCCAGAAGATCGCCTCGCAGTTGCTGCTGCCGTTTGCGGTAGGGCATCTGCTGCGGCCTGTGATCGGCCAGTGGATTGATCGCCACAAGAAGCTGCTCCAGCCGGTGGACCGCTCCTCGGTGCTGCTGGTGGTCTATTCTGCCTTCAGCGCGGCGGTGGTGAATGGGGTGTGGAGCCGCGTCGGGCCGTTCGATCTCGGCGTGCTGCTGCTTGCATCGGCGGTGATGCTGGGCATCGTGATCGCCATCAATGGCATGGCGGCGCGCGCGGCGGGGCTGGCGCGCGAAGATGCCATCGTGCTGCTCTTTTGCGGTTCCAAGAAGAGCCTCGTTTCGGGCGTGCCGATGGCAGGCGCGCTGTTTGCCCCGGCTGAGGTTGGCACGGTGATCCTGCCGCTGATGATTTTCCACCAGTTGCAGCTGTTCGTCTGCGCCTGGCTGGCCGGACGCTGGCGGCGCGAGCTGGATGCGACGGCGGAGAAGGCTCCGGAGAAGGCTGGGGTGCCGCTTCCCCCGCAGGATGAAGCCACGATGCTGGCGCGCGCAGGCGCGGTCGGTCTTACTGTGCCGGAGGAATGCCGCGCCGGCGTGAACGCCAATCTCGCGCTGCTGACGCGCCATGCCCGGATTGCGTTGGGGGAGGATGGCACATGAGAACGGCAACCGAAATCGCGGCGGCGGTGCGCAGCGGTAGCGTGACTGCGACAACCATTGCCACGCGCACGCTCGATGCGCTGGCAGCCGATCAGCATGTGGCGGTGACGCGCGTGCTGGCCGAACGCGCCATGGCCGATGCGGCGGCGGTGGACGCCAAGCGCGCGCTCGGCGCTGATCCGGGGCCGCTGGCGGGCGTGCCTTATGCCGTGAAGGACTTGTTCGATGTGGCGGGGCTGCCAACGACAGCAGGCTCTGCCGCGCGGGCAAAGGGGCCAGCGGCAGCGGCAGACGCTGAAGCGGTGCGGCGGCTTTCAGCGGCAGGCGCGGTGCTGTGCGCCACGCTCAACATGGATGCCTTTGCCTATGGCTTTGCCACGGTGAACGCGGACTATGGCACCACGCGCAATCCCCACGATCCGGCGCGGCTGGCGGGCGGCTCTTCGGGCGGATCGGCAGCGGCGGTGGCGGCGGGGCTCGTGCCGTTTGCGCTGGGATCGGACACCAACGGTTCGGTGCGCGTGCCTGCCAGCCTGTGCGGCCTCTATGGGGTGCGGCCTGCGCGCGGCGACTTGCCGCTGGCTGGAACCTTTCCGTTTGCCGAAAGCTTTGACGAGATCGGCCCGTTTTGCGCGAACCTTGATGATCTGGCGCTGGTGTGGGGCGTGCTGCGCGGGCTGGCGCTTTCGCCTGCCGCTGGCGCGCTGCGCGTGGCAAGGCTGGGCGGCCGGTTTCGCGAGAACGCCGATCCCGCGCAATTGGCGGCGATTGATGCCATTGCCCCCGATGCGCCGCTGATCGACCTGCCCGATGTCGCCCGGGCGCGCAGCGCGGCCTTCGTGATGACCGCTTACGAGGGCGGGTGTCTGCACCGCGAGGCGCTGGCCGCGGATCCCTTCGCCTATGATCCGGAAGTGCGCGACCGGCTGATCGCAGGGGCCTTGCTGCCCGATGCGCTTTACGAACAGGCGAAGGCGTTCCGCGCCGAACACATTGCGGAGATCGAGCAGCAGGTGGCCGATTTCGATGTGCTGCTGGCGCCTTGCGCGCCGTGCACGGCGCCGCTGATTGCCGATCCCATGGTCCTGATCGACGGGGAGTGGAACCCGGCGCGGGCAAATCTTGGCATTCATACCCAGCCGATCACCTTCACCGGCCTGCCGGTGCTGGCGGTGCCGCTGCTGCGGCCGGGCGAATTGCCCATAGGCTTGCAGCTGATCGGCAAGCGCGGCGGCGAAGGCGCGCTGCTGCGGCTGGCGGCAGAACTGGAACAACGGGGCGTGATCGGCGTGACCATGCCGGCAAATGCACATGCGGGGGACATGACATGACGGGCGAGACAGCAAACACCGGGATGCTGGAGGCCCGCTTCCGATTAAGCGAGCGCGGCACCGATGTGCGCACCGAAGTGCTGGCGGGGTTCACCACGTTCCTGACGATGGCCTATATCGTGCTCGTCAATCCGGCGATTCTGGGCCAGGCGGGCATGCCAGTGGCTGCGGTGGCAGCGGCGACGTGCTTTGCGGCGGCTTTTGCCTCGATCCTGATGGGCATGGTGGCCAACACCCCGCTGGCGCTGGCGCCGGGCATGGGGCTCAATGCCTATTTCAGCTTCACCGTGGTGCAGCAGATGGGCGTGCCCTGGCCGGTGGCGCTGGGCTGTGTGTTCATCTCGGGCGTCGCGTTCCTGATCCTGACGCTGACGGGGGTGCGCCAGCTGATCGTATCGGTCATTCCGCCGCACCTTTTTGCAGCGGTGGCGGGCGGCATTGGCCTGTTCATCGGGTTTATCGGCCTCAAGGATGCGGGGATCGTCGTCGCCAATCCGGCCACGTTCGTGGCGCTGGGCAGCGTGACGCAGCCAGGGCCGGCGCTGGCGCTGTTCGGGCTCGTTATCATCGGCACGCTTTCGGTGTGGAACGTGC
>JBIPOH010000241.1:0-5149 GCA_044379435.1 Novosphingobium sp. | reverse complement strand
TCGAGAGCGTGCGGCAGGAAGTTCGTGTGGGCATGAAGCCGCAGCTCGATCTGCTCGATGCCGAGCGCGAGGCGACTGCCGCAGCGGCTGGCGCGGCGCGGGCAGGGGGCGACCGGATCGTCGCGGCCTACCGGCTGCTGGCCCTGATGGGGCTAAAGTTCTGATCGGACAGATTTCCGAATAGGGAAGAGAGAACGCCGATGCACAAGGATTGGCCGGAAATGGCAGCGCAGCTTTCGGGCGCGATCAAGCAGGTTCGTCTTGGTAGCCCGGAAGTGACCAGGGCATTTTCTGAGATGGCAAAGGCCGCGACCGAGGCCGGGGCGCTCGATACCAAGACCAAGGAACTCATCGCGCTTGGCATTTCAGTGGCGATCCGCTGCGATGGCTGTGTTGCTTTCCATAGCCAAGCGGCGCTGCAGCAAGGTGCGACGCGTGAGGAGATCATGGAGACGATGGGCATGGCGCTTTACATGGGCGCGGGGCCAAGCCTGATGTATGCCGCGCAAGCGGTAGAAGCCTATGACCAGTTTGTCGCCAAGGCCGGCGCCTGAACCGATACTCGAGGGAGAACATGATGCCTGATTCCGAAGCCATGTTGGCCGAAGACTGGGCCGAAGCGCGCGGCGCGATGTGGCTGGCCGAACTGGATTTGTTCGAACAGATGCTTGAATCCTTGGGCGCGGCCCTGCTGGAACGGGCGGCGCTGCAATGCGGGCAGCATGTGGCCGATATCGGCTGTGGCGGAGGTAGGACTTCGCGGTTGGCCGCGCGTCTTGTTGCGCCGGGTGGCAGCGTCCATGGGATTGACATCGCGCCCATGCTGATGGCCGAAGCGGCGCGCCGGGCCGAGGCGGAAGGCCTCGATAATCTGCGCTTCAGCACCGGCGATGCCGCGAGCTTCTTGCCCGAAGGCGCGCCGTTCGACCGGCTGCTGTCGCGCTTCGGCGTGATGTTCTTCACCGATCCCGCCGCAGCCTTCGCCAATCTGCGCCGACTACTGAAGGATGGCGGGCTGGCCGATTTCGCAGTCTGGGCGCCGCCGCAGGACAACCTGTGGATGAACGGCGCGCGCGGCATTGTCGCCGAACATGTCGAACTGCCCGCGGCCGATCCGCTGGCACCCGGCCCCTTCTCGCTGGCCGATCCCGAACGCTTTACTGCGCTGCTGCAAGGCGCCGGGTTCACGGCGGTTGATATTGCGGTCTGGCAAGGCAATTTGGCCGTGGGCGGCGCGGGCAGCGGTGCTGCCACGGCGGCCGAATTTGCGCTCCGCGCGTTTCCTTTCGCGGCGGTGCTGGAAGACGCTGAGCCCGGTCTTGAGGACATGATCCGCGACAAGGTGAAGGACTTTTATCGTCAGTTCGAAACGCCAGACGGCGTGGCTGTGCCGGGCAAGGCCTGGCTGGTAAGGGCCATGGCATGAGCGATCCCGCGCTCCTTGCCGCGCGCGGCATCGTGGAGGCAGCCACGCGCGGCGGCGTTCACGTGCACACCGTGTTCGATGAGGTGACCTTCACGGCCACTCACGTCGTCAGCGATCCCGCTACTGGCAAGGCGGCTATCGTCGACAGCGTACTTGATTTTGATCCGGCATCGGGCCGCACCTCGACCACTTCGGCAGACAAGATCATCGCCTATGTCGAGGCGGCCGGGCTGGAGGTGGAATGGCTGCTCGAAACGCATGTCCACGCCGATCACCTCTCCGCTGCGCCCTACCTGCAGGAGCGGCTTGGCGGCATTTTGGCCATCGGACGCGATATCCTGACGGTGCAGTCTGTCTTCGCGGCGATCTTCAACGAAGGACCGGCTTTCGCGCGCGACGGATCGCAGTTCGACCGGCTACTTGAGGATGGCGAGCGGTTCCGGCTGGGTTCGCTGGAGGCAGCGGTGCTCCATGTGCCCGGGCACACGCCTGCCGACATGGCGTTTGTCATCGGCGATGCCGCGTTTGTCGGCGATACGCTGTTCATGCCCGACTATGGCACGGCGCGGGCCGATTTTCCCGGCGGCGATGCGCGCACGCTGTTCCGTTCGATCCACCGTCTGCTGGCCTTGCCGGACCAGACCCGGCTGTTCCTGTGCCACGACTACAAGGCTCCGGGGCGTGAGCATTTCGTGTGGGAAACCACGGTCGGCGAACAGCGTGAGAGCAATGTTCACGTCCATCCCGGCGTGACCGAAGACGCTTTCGTGTCGATGCGCGAGGCGCGCGATGCAACGCTGGGCATGCCGCGCCTGATCCTGCCCTCGATCCAGATCAACATGCGCGCGGGCCACTTGCCCGAGCCTGAGGACAACGGCACGCGCTACCTCAAGCTGCCGCTCAACCGGCTGTAGCGCGGCGATGCTCGAACCCCTCCAATATGTCCTTGGCGGCGCCTCTGGCTCGCTCGTGGGCTTCACGCTCGGCCTTGTCGGCGGGGGCGGTTCGATCCTTGCGGTGCCGCTGATGGTCTATGTCGTCGGCGTCACCTCGCCGCACCTCGCGATCGGCACCAGTGCGCTGGCAGTTGCCGCCAATGCCGCCGCAAACCTCGTGCCCCATGCGCGGCAGGGGGCGGTGAAGTGGCGCTGCGCCGGGATGTATGCCGTATCGGGCGTGGCGGGGGCCTATGCCGGCTCAAGCCTCGGCAAGGCGTTCGACGGACAGCGTCTGCTGTTCCTGTTCGCGCTGCTGATGCTGGTCGTTGGCGCACTGATGCTGCGCTCACGCGGGCAGGTGGGCAATCCGAACGTTGAATGCCGCCGGGAAAATGCGCCCAAGGTCATCGCTTTCGGCAGTGCGACGGGGCTGTTTTCAGGATTTTTCGGTATCGGCGGCGGTTTCCTGATCGTTCCCGGCCTCATGGCCTCCACGGGTATGCCGATGATCAACGCGGTGGGCTCCTCGCTCGTTGCGGTCGCGGCCTTCGGGCTGACGGCAGCTCTCAACTATGCCGCATCGGGCCTGATCGACTGGGGCCTTGGCGCCGCCTTCATCGGCGGCGGCGTGCTGGGCGGCGTGCTGGGGGCGGCGGCATCACGCCGTCTGGCCGCGCACAAGGGGCTGCTCAACACGGTGTTTGCCGTGCTGATCCTGTGCGTCGCCTGCTACATGCTCTGGAAGAGCGGGCCGGCGATCTGAACGATTGCGCTCCCGCTCAGTCCCCCTGCTTCGGGAGCAGCGGTGCGCGCTGGTAGATCCTGATCGCACCGCTTTCGATCGTGGCTGGGGTGGAGGCATCCCGCGCTTCGTGCGCGCGCTTCCACAGGCCGAACACGCCCATGATGTGCGGCGGATCTCCGTGGATCTCGGTGAAACCGCCGTTCAAGGAACGCGTGTCGAAATAGGCGGCGTTCACCTCATCGGCATAAAGCTCGGTCGCCAGCGGATAGCCCATGTCGAGCCAGCGCTGCCGCTCGGCCGCGAAGTCGGAGACGAGGTAGGCGATGTGGTGGAAGCCTTCTTCGCCTTGCCGATACATGTCGCGGTAGATTGAGGGTTTGTCGTCATGCTGTTCGATGAATTGGATCATCGTATCGCCCAGATAGCCGAACGCATAGGAGACATCGGCTTCCACGCCGGTGCCGCGATAGGTGAATTCTTCGCAGCGGTGGTGGCGCGCCATGAAGAATGGCCCCGCGCCAAACGCCTTCGCCCATTTCTCGGCGGCGGCGTCGATGCTGTTCACGAAGTAGGCTTGCTGGAACAGGACACAGGACCGGGGCATGCAATCTCTCCATGAAGCGGGGCCTCGTGCGGCGCCAGGTCAACCGATCTTGCACGGTCCCGGCGCCGCATGACGGCCTATTCGAACTCCCACGCGCGTTCGCCGTGGCTCGTCAGGTCGAGCCCTTCGCGTTCCTCGTCCGGGGTAACGCGCATCGGAATGACCATGGCGACTGCCAGCGCGGCGATGACCGTGCCAAGCGCGCTCCACGCAGCGACCACGCCGACCCCGGCGGCCTGCGCGAAGAGCTGGCGGGCAAGGCCCATACCCTCGGCATAGCCAGTGCCGCCAAGGGCGGGTTCGATGAACACGGCCAGCAGCAGCGAGCCGACAATGCCGCCCATGCCGTGCACCGCGAAGACATCGAGCGAATCGTCGATTTCCAGGCGGCGCTTCACCAGCAGGATCATCGGGTAGCACACCGCCGCTGCGGCAAGGCCGAACAGGATCGCCGCGCCGGGGGAGATATAGGCTGCCGCCGGTGTTACCGTGGCCAGACCCGCAATGGCGCCCGTGGCAAAGCCCACCGAAGTCGGCTTGCCGATGCTGATCTTTTCGATCACCAGCCACGCAAGGGCTGCTGCGCAGGCCGCAGCATGGGTGTTGATGATGGCGGCGGCCGCATCATCGTTGGCAGTCAGCGAAGAGCCGCCGTTGAACCCGAACCAGCCAGTCCACAGCAGGGCCGCGCCGATCATCGTGAGGGCGGGCGAATGCGGCAGCATCTGCGTGCGCGGGAAGCCAGTGCGCTTGCCCAGCAGCATCGCGGCCACCAGCGCGGAAACCCCGGCGGTGGTATGGACGACGATGCCGCCCGCAAAATCCATCGTGCCGAGCCTGCTGGCGAGCCAGCCTCCGCCCCAGACCCAATGCGCCACGGGGGCATAGACGATCAGGCTCCACAAGGCGGAGAAAGCGACAACCCAGCCGAAGCGCGCGCGATCGACCCATGCACCGACCATCAGCGCCGGGGTGATCGCGGCGAACATGAGCTGGAACAGGGCAAAGGCGCTCTCGGGAACCATCGTGTTGTCGCGCACATTGCCAAGGTCGGCGAGCATCCACGCGCGGCCGCCGCCCAGCCAACCGCTGGTAACCGGGCCGAAGGCGAGGGTATAGCCCACCATGATCCACAGCAGCGATGTGATTGCGGCAATCGCACCGGTCTGGATTGCTACGGCCAGAAAGCCCTTGGCCCGCACGAGGCCGCCATAGAACAGCGTGAGGCCGGGTAAGGTCATCAGGAAGACCAGCGCGCATGATGCCAGGAGCCACGCGGTATCGCCGCTGTCTGCTGCATCCAGCGCTTCTGCCGGTGCAACCGCATCCTGAGCATGGCCCAGCATGGGCAGGGCGAGGGCGCCAGCCGCAATGGCCAGCGCGATAAACCTTTTCATACCTTTCATTCCCCCACGCGACTCGTTCTTGTTGTTATG
>JBIPOH010000025.1:0-17171 GCA_044379435.1 Novosphingobium sp. | reverse complement strand
ATGTCCCGCCCATCGCCATGCCGCGAGCGAACTCGTCGGTCTTGCGTGCGGCCTTGTGCAGCGGTTCGGGCAGACGGCGCGAAATCGCCTTGAACATCTCGCGCAGCTCAAGGAACGGGCGCGAGGACACGAGGCGAGCGAGATAGGCGGAAAGCCCGCCCACCGGCGGCGCAATCGACATGTCGTTGTCGTTGAGGATGACGATGAGGCGATTGCCGGCTTCGGCGGCATTGTTCATCGCCTCATAGGCCATGCCCGCGCTCATCGCGCCATCGCCGATGACTGCGATGGCCTTGCCGGGCTTGTCCGCCAGCTTGTTGGCCAGGGCAAAGCCCAGAGCCGCCGAGATCGAGGTGGAGGAATGCGCCGTGCCGAACGGATCGTATTCGCTTTCGGTGCGCTTGGTGAAGCCCGAAAGCCCGCCGCCCTGACGCAAGGTGCCCATGCGGCTGCGGCGGCCGGTGAGAATCTTGTGCGGATAGGCCTGGTGCCCAACGTCCCAGATCAAGCGGTCACGCGGGGTCTCGAACACATAGTGAATCGCCGTGGTCAATTCGACCACACCCAGCCCGGAGCCGAGATGTCCGCCGGTCTGGCCGACGGTGGCGATCATTTCCTCACGCAATTCATCTGCGAGCTGGCGCAATTGCGAAGGCTGGAGCTTGCGAAGGTCGACAGGTGTATCAACCGTATCGAGCAGCGGCGTAACCGGATTGGACATTCAGCCGTCTTACACCCTTGAAACGAGCCTGTCGAACCCGTCTTGCGGGGAAAGTGCGCGCAAGGCGATCAGGGCCCTTCCGCTACGGCCCCGCAGGCCCCGCAGCGGCCCCGAATTTCGACCACTGGTCGCACGGCAACAAAGCCCGCGCGCCTTGCCGCATCGCGCAGCGCGCCCGTCAGGGCATCGTCATCAATGTGAGTCGCCTCCCCGCAGGCATCGCAGATCAGGAAGATGCAATCGTGGTGGCAGCCGGGATGGCTGTTGGCGACATAGGCGTTGGCGCTTTCCACCCTGCGCGCAAGATTGGTGCGCACGAACAGATCGAGGATGCGGTAGACGCTGTTGGCCGCGACTCGCTTGCCCCGGCGCGCGCCCACGCTTTCGGCGATGTCATAGGCCGAAGCCGGCTTGTCATGGGCCGCCAGCGCCTCGAACACATCGCTGCGCATGTCGGTCCACTGCTCGCCTGCCTCTTGCAGCGCGCCGCGCGCTGCATCGACCAGCAGTTCGCCTTCGAAATCGTGGTGTTTGTGATGTCCCGCCATGACCTTGGAAATACAATGCCTTGGGCCTCAGCGCAAATTGTTGCGCTCGGCCGCCGTGCACATTGCCATCAACCCTTGGTAAAGGCAGGCTTCCAGAAGCCCGGAAAGGCCCGCTTGAAGGCCGCAACCTTGGGCACATCCCAATAGCGGATATAGGCGTGATCCGGGTTCTTCAGCGCGAAATCCTGATGATAGTCCTCGGCCGCGAAGAACCCTCGGTCCGGTTCCACTGCCGTGACGATGGGGCGCTTCCACAGCTTTGCTGCCCTCAGCTGCGCGAGATAGGCGGCCACCACTTTCGCCTGCTCCGGGCTCTGCGGCACAAGAGCATTGCGGTATTGCGCTCCAACATCGGGGCCTTGCCGGTTCAGTTCTGTCGGATCGCTCGCCACGCCGAAGAACACCTGCAGCAGCTGATCATAGCGCACAACGGCAGGATCATAAGTGATGCGCACCGCTTCGGCATGGCCGGTGGTGCCCATGCTCACGGTGTCATAGTGCGCATCAGCCCGGCTGCCACCAGCATAGCCCGAGACGACGCTGGTCACGCCCTTCATGTGGCTGAACACAGCTTCCATGCCCCAGAAGCAGCCGCCTGCGAACACGGCGGTCCTCAAGCCCCTCGCCTCCCGCGCCTTGAGCACGGCCTCCGGTGCTGCAACCACGGCTTCGGCCTGCGCGGGCTGGAGGCAGGCAGAAGCCAGCGAAGCGGCCAGCGCGGCAAGGAAGATGCGCCCGCGGATCATCGCTGCACCTGAACCAAGGCGGCGGCAGCCTGCACCGGCTGCGTTCCAAACGTGAACGCCATCACCGCCGAGCCGAGCGCAAAGCCCAGCATCAGAGAACGGACCAGATCCTTGCCGAAAAGCGTCATCCTGCGTTATCCAATCTTGGCTGGTGCGGTCGCCGCACCGCCTAGCATCATCGCCTCTATCGCGCGGTTCCCGGCCCGGCTGTGAACCAGAGCACACGCTCCTGCCCTGTTTTTCGCCTGCCGATGCGAGATGGTTACAACACAGCGAAAAACAAGGCGCGGGGGCAATTCGGGCAACCGCTTGGCCCGCGCGCAATTGACCTTGGCCTCAGCGCGCGCGAATAGGGCCGTCAGCGCCCCCGGGAGAGGAGAGACCCATGCTGCGTCCCATGCCGAGCTTCCTGTTCCTCGCCGGCCCTTCGGCGCTGGCGCTCGTGATCGCTACCTCCCCGCTTGCTGCCAAGGACAAGTCCGCCATGCCCAAGGAGCTTCCGCCAGTGTTCGAAGCCGTGGTCAATTGCCGCGCGCTCACCGCTGATGCGGACCGGCTGGCCTGCTATGATCAGAGCGTTGCTGCCCTCGCCAGCGCGCGCGACAAGGAAGACATCGTGGTGGCCGATCGCGAAACAATCCGCGAAACCAAGAAGGGGCTGTTCGGCTTTGCGCTGCCCCGGCTCAAGCTGTTTGGCGGGGCCGAGCGCGATAGCGATGACGTGAAGGAAATCGAGAGCACGATCACCGCCGTGCGCGATACCGCCGATGGCATGGCCGTGTTCACGCTGGCAGACGGCGCACGTTGGAAGCAGACCGACGGCGGCAATGCCTTTGGCCGTCCGGGCCTGTCCATCCGCATCAAGCGTGGCACGCTTGGCAGCTATCTCGCCTCGGTCGACAAGGGCGCCTATATCCGGGTGGTGCGGCTGGCGCAGTAACCGGAAGCGGCGTCAGTTCGACGTTCGCGCAGCCTTGCTGACGAACTCATCGTAGACGTCGCGCCCCGTCTGGTTGCCCTGCGCCTCCAGCTCCGCCCACTGCGAAATCGTGTGACAGATGAACGTCTTGCGCACGAGAGAGCCCGTTTCCTCATTGCGGCGGCAGCGGATGAAATCGGGATCCGTGGCTTTACGGCCGACGTTGAACGCGCGGATCTCAGACTGGGTCATCGCGGTCGGATCCTTGGGCAGCGCGGGCAGATCCGCAGCGGGGGCAGCCGGTGTTGCCACGGCGGCAGCAAGAGCGAACAGCAAAGACGCGGGCATGCACGGAAATCCTTCGGTTTCGAATGAAACTGTATTCTAGCGCGCGCAGCGCAGGCTCGCAAGGCGGCGTGCCTAGCCCAGCGCCGCGTCACTCGCCGCGAAATAGGCGGAAATGGCCGCACATTCGCGCGGAGAAAGGTGCGGGTTCCACGCATCGATGATCAGCACCGCGCGGCGGGCATCGCTGTCGTTCCATGCCTCGTGCTCGATCGTATCATCGAATGCAAAGGCCTTGCCCTCCACCCATTCGCGCGTTTCGCCGCCGACGCGAAAGCCGCAGCCCGGCGGCACATCCAGCGCGAGGTGCACGATGGCACGGGTGTTGGTGACCCCGGTATGCGCCGGAATCCGGCTGCGTGGGCGCAGCATGGAGAAGAACGCATTGGGCGCGCGGCCCGGAATGCGCGCCAGCGGCAGGCTTTCCAGCACGCGCGCGGTGTGCGGGCAGCGCTCAATCACCGCTGCATTGGGCACGCCGTATTCCCACAGGAAGCAAGCCGACCAGTCGAGCGAACCATCCAGCGCGGTCCACTTGTTCTCCGGGCTGCCCGACTCCATCCGCACATAAGGGCGCAGCGCTTCGCCGGGCTGAGCCAGCAGCGCTTCCAGCTCGGCGCGGATGGCCCCGGCTTCGGCTTCCAGCGCCGCGAACCAGGGGAAATGGCGCGAATCAAAGAACTCGTCCGCGGGCAGGAAGGGATAGTGCAGGCCCGCACATTCATTGGCATAGATCCGCCGCTGGCCCAGAACCGCACCGGCAAAGGCGCCAATCCGCCGCCGCTCGGTTTCGTCGCGCGCATCGGCATCGGCGGCAATCGCGGCCTCGGTCGCCACCGCGATTCGCGCGCGCAGTGCAGCACAATAAGCCTCGCCCGCCGCCAGTTCGGCGCGCACCGGATCGGGCAGGCCCGGGAAATGCTGCGCCAGCTGGCGCACCCCGTCCCACGCGATCAGGGCCTTGGTCTCGTCCTCCTCGCGCTGGAGCAATTGCGCCATGCGCAGCTGCGCCGTGAAATCGAGCCGGTCCAGATCGAGTGCGCGTTCCAGCGCCGCGCGTTCACCTGCCATATCCCCGCCCAGACGGCAGGCCAGCGCCAAGTTGATCCACAGCGAAAGCGCCCCCGGATCAGCATGGGCCGCCTCATGCGCGGCGAGAATGGCGGCGGGCGCATCGCCAGAACGCAATGCGGCCATGGCACGGGCATTGGCGGCCTGCGCGCGGGCGCGGTCGGCTTGCAAGGAGGTCGGCGGCAGTGTCATCGCGCCCCCGTGTCTACAGCGCCGCGCGCAATCGGCAAGCGGCGTTGCAGCGGGACCGGCCGCGCCTTAAGGCTGGGGCCATGGCTTCCCCCCCGTTCGATCCTGCAGATGCGACCTGGCTTGCCCACCGCCTGGTTGAGGGCCGCGATTCGGTGCGCTTCGCCCATGTGCCGCGCGCCGCGCATGAAGCCATGGCCTTCCTCACGGACGATGGCTTCACCGCCCATTTCGGCGCGATGCCGCCGCAAGTCGACGTGCCCGCCGCGCAGCTGCTCGCAGCCATCGGCAAACGTCCGCTAGGCCTGCTGTTCCATTCCGCCTTCTGCGGCTCCACCTTGCTCACCCGCGCGCTGGCCGAGCCGGGGACCGCGATGGGCCTGTCAGAACCGGTGATCCTCAACGATGTGGTCGGGATGCGCAGCCGGGGCGCGCCGCCTGCCGCTGTGGCCCGCGCGGCAGACCTCGCGCTGCGCCTGCTGGCGCGGCCCTTCGCAGCGGAGGAGGGTGTGGTGATCAAACCATCCAACCTGCTCAATCCCTTCGCCGAACTGCTCATGGCGCTCGCCCCCGATGCGCGTGCGCTGTTCCTTTATGCGCCGCTGGATACGTTCCTTGTCTCGGTGGTGCGCAAGGGCCTGCCCTGCCGCCTGTGGGTGCGCGAACTGATGGAAGGCTATCTGGGTGCCGGGCTGATCAAACCGCTGGGAATCGGGCCGGAGGATGTGTTCCGGCAGAGCGATCTGCAAGTGGCCGCAACTGGCTGGCTAGCGCAGCACCGCCTGTTTGCAGCTCTGGCGCAGCGACTTGGCCCGGCCCGGCTGCGAACGCTGACCTCGGAACAACTCACTAGCGAACCAGCGCGCGTCATCACGGCGGCGGCTGCGCACTATGGGCTGGTGCTGGCCCCGGAAGCGGCCGCGCGGATTGCCGCCGGACCAGCCTTCACGCGCCACTCCAAATCCGGCGCCGCCTTCACGCCCGAACAGCGCCGCGCCGAATATGCCGAAGCGAAAGGTGCCCATGCCGAGGAAATCGAGATGGTCTGCGCATGGGCAAAGCAGCTTGCGCAGCAGGCAGGCATCGCAATGGATGCGCCGGGTCCGCTGCTTCAGGACGCGTAACCCAGCTTCTCAATCCAGGGCGCGAGGATCGGCATGACCGGTTCGAGCCATTCGGCATAAGGCTCCCACTGCCGGGTGCCATCATAAAGCCCGCGCCGCACCTGCCGCGCGCTGGCGGTGGAAACGCCGCGCTCGCGCGCCGTCCGGTCGAAGCGCTTGAGCTCCTCGGTCCAATCCAGCCCGATGAAGCGGCAGATGCCCTGCGTGGTGGCATCGAATTCCTGCACCATGCGGTGATAGGGCACTTCATGGACGGCCAACGGCAACTTCGCCAGCGCGGTTTCCGTCAGGCGCATCAGCGCATCGTAATGCCGCGCCGCGCCTTCCAGCGTGGTGTAATCCATCGCCGCATTGGTCAGGGCAAAGCTGGTGCGAAAGCAGCTCCACACCACATCGCGCGGATCGCGGCGGACAAGCAGCACTTTGGCCTGGGGAAAGAGCCGCGCAATCAGCGGCAGGCGGATCGACTTGAGCGGGTCCATGTCGACCACGGCAAAGCCTGCGGGATTGCGGCCCAGCGCCTGCCCCACGCGCTGCCAATAGGCTTGGCGATAGGCGGCAAGCGCCGCCTCATCCAACTGCGCCAACTGCGTAAGGCCGCCCGGTTCTGCCAAAAACGCTTGGTCCGCTTCGCGCAGCGTCGGGATCTCCTCGATCGCGGCGGTGCCCGGAATTGAGGCCAGCACGTTTTCGAGCAAGGTGTTGCCGCTACGGGGATAGCCCAGCACGAAGATCTGCGGCGGGGCGTCCGTCTTGGCCGCACTTGGCCATGCCGAACAATCCAGCGCCGCAAGCTGCGCGGTCACCCCGTCGATGAATTCGCGGTGCGGGGGCCTTCCGGCGAATGTGGCGGCATGAAGCGCGGCGAAATCGGCCTTGGCACGCACATAGGCGGCATGGGCTGCGGCTGCATCGCGCAGACGGTGGCAGGCATCGCCCAGCGTGTGGAGCAGTTCCATCCGTTCAGGCGAAGGGCTGGAGAGGCGGCCAAGCGCGGGTTCGACCAGATCGCGCGCGGTCTGCGCTTCGCCCGCTTCCAGTTCGATGGTCGCCAGCGCAGCCGGCGCGGTGGTGTTGGCAGGATCGGCGGCAAGAGCGGCGCGGGCATGAACGCGGCCCACGTCTGCCTCCCCGTCACGCGCGGCGATGGCGGCAAGCCCAGCGTGCGCAGCGGCATGGCCCGGCGCGCGCGCCAAGGCTTCGGCATAGCAGCGCTTCGCCTCGTCCATCACGCCGCCGGCGGCCATCACATAGGCGCGTTCCAGCCAAGCTTCGGCATAGCCCGGTGCAGCAGCAATCGCGGCATCGCAGCGCAGCGCCGCTTCGCGCAATTGCCCGGCGGCGCGGTGCAGCCCGGCAAGGCCGACCATGGCCTCCACCTCGCGCGGGTTCAGCTGCAGTGCGCGTTCGAACAGCGCGGCGGCGGCGGCAGAATCGCCCGCAACGGCTCGGTGCCAGCCCAGGGTGGTGCAATCGGCAGCCGAGCCGCGGCCTGCCTGAAGCGCCGCTGCGGCCGCCCGCGCGGCAGTTTCCAGATCGATGGCCATGTCCGTGCCATCCCCCGCACCGGAAGCAAGGTCAACTCCCGCAGCCACCCCGCCCGGTTGCTGCGCACAAAAAAGAGGCGGGCATCGCTGCCCGCCCCCCTTTGTAGCGTTCGATCCGGTGGGATCAGAACTTGACGCGAGCGCCAACCGCGAAACGGCGACCCAGCGCGTCATACGACGACGGGTAGGTGTTGCCGCTGTTGAAGCTGGTCGAACCGATCGTGTTGCCGACGATCGGCGGCTTCGTGTTGAACAGGTTCTGCACCGTGACGGTGAAGGTGACCTGCTCGACGTTGAAGCGCGTGGTCAGATCCAGGTAGTCGTAGGCATAGATCTTGCCGAGGTTGACCTGCTGGCCGCTGAGCGGACCAACGCCAGCGGGCAGAACGCCCCTGAACGCACGCTGGGTGCAGGCTTCAACCGCGTTGCAAGGCTCCTGACGCGCGCCCGAGGTATGGCGCCACAGGAACGACACGTCCGTGCCGCCCTTGAACGTGAAGGTGTTCTGCACCGACCAGTTGCGACGCGGCTGGATCGAGCCGGTGAACGAGCAGTTCACCGAGAAGAAGCCAACGCATTCGCGGTCAAACGAGGTCGGTGTTGCCTTGAACCGCGAGCTGAAGGTCTGGTTCCACACGGCGTTCATTGACCACTTCACCGAGCCGATCGGGCGGGAGTAGTTCACGATCACGTCAAGACCATCGGTGAACAGACGGCCCTGGTTGGACAGACCGCCGAACAGGCCGCGAGTCGTGGCCGGGCTACCGTCGAGACCGCCGGACGCCGGATCGCGACGGATGACCGTGCAAGCCGGATCCGTGGCGCTGGCAGCGGTGACGTTACCGAAGCAGGCGTTGATCAGGTCGGCCGGCAGCGGCGTACCGATCTGGTCGGTCACGGTGATGTTGTAGTAGTCCACCGAGGCCGAGAAGCCGGGCAGGAAGGGCAGGCCCTGCACCACCGCACCGATGGTATAGGTCGTGGCCTTTTCCGGCTTCAGATTGATGTTGCCGCCCGAGGTAAGGTTGGCCTGAGCCGCCGTCGGGTTGGCAATCTGACCGATCGAGTTGGCCGGAGCGCCCTGCGCAAGGCAGATGGCGCGCAGGTTCGCGTTGGTCACCGGCGCTGCGCCAGCGCAAGGATCCTGCGCCAGGTTGGTCAGACCCACGGTGTTGGGCGTGAACAGTTCGGCGATGTTCGGTGCACGAACAGCGCGCGAGTAGTTGCCGCGGATCTTCAGCTGATCAACCGGTTCCCAGCTGCCGCCGAACTTGTAGGTCCACGTTTCGAAGGGCTTGCCGCCGCCGAAAACCTTGTAGCGCGAGTAGCGCACGCCGCCTTCGACCGTCAGGCTCTTCATGAACGCCTTGTCGGACACCAGCGGCGCCACGAGTTCACCGTAACCTTCCCAAACGCTGTAGGCGCCGTTGATATCCGGAGCCGCACCGCCAGCGCCGCCGAGTTCACCCGCCGTCTTGCGCAGTGTGTCAGAGAGCTGCTGGGCCTTGTACTTGCGGTATTCGCCGCCGAGCGCGAAGCCAATCGGCTCGCTGGCAGTCGGGATGGTCATGCCGAAATCACCCGAGAGCAGACCACGGACCTGCAGCAGCGAAGTCTTGGTGGTCGTGCTGGCGGGCGAAAGAATGCCAGCTGCCATTTCCGGGGTGATCGAGCCCTGAGGGCCGAACAGGTTGATCGGCACACAACCATCGTTACCGCTGAGGCAGCTGTTCCGGTTGGTCGCCAGCAGGGCATCCTGCACGCGCGACTTGAGGACGTAGCCGGTCACGGTTTCGTTCAGATCGCTTTCGCCATAGCTGCCGCGAACGTCCCAGTTCACCGTCTTCGTCAGCGCGCCGCGGAAGCCGACCGAATAGTCGAACACATTGGTGCTGTAGGTCGAGTTGCGGGTGCCGGTTTCAGGCGTGCGGCGACGCACGACGGTGTTGAAGGTCTTGTAGTTCGGATCGGTCGGGTCCGTGGCGGCACGGGCCGCGACGCAATCCGCAGCCGAGAGGCCGTTGGCATCGCAGAACTGGCCAGCGGCGCCAGCCGGCAGGAACGGGTTGCTGTAGGGGATCGTCATGTTCTCGGCGAAGAGACCCGACGGCGCGATGATCGTGTCGATGGTGTTCTTCGAGAACAGGCCGCGGGTATAGACTTCAACCGCGTCCGAGATCTGATAGTTCGCCTGCGCATAGATATTGAAGCGCTTGAACGGCGTCTGGAAGATGTTGAACGGGTTGAAGTTGTAGGGAACGAAACCGGGCTGGAGCAAGCCGGTATCCGGATTGATGACCTGGTTCCCGCCGTTGATCGAGAAGCGCGAGGGAACGGCCGTGCCCGAACCGCCAGCGGTGCCCGAGAAGCTGTCGAGCTGGAGGACCGAGAAATCGCGGTCGCCCTGATAGACGGGGTTCGACTTCTGGTAGCCGATGCTCAGCACCGCGTTGCCGCGGCCGTCGTCGAAGTTGACGCCAGTGGTTACGTCGGCGCGGAAGTAGTTGCCGTCACCCTGCTCGGTGAGCTGGTTCGACACGGCGATATCAACGCCCGCGAAGTCCTTCTTGGTGACGAAGTTGACAACGCCGGTGATGGCGTCGGCACCGTAGGTGGTCACGGCCGCACCGGTCAGCGCGTCAACGCGGCTGATCAGGGCGAGCGGGATGTTGTTGAGGTCGACCTGACCGTTGAGGTCAGCCGGAACAAGACGCTGACCATCGAGCAGCACGATGTTGCGGTTGGCGCCGAGGCCGCGAAGGTCGACGTAGGTCGCACCGGTCGCGCCGTTGTTCACGGCCGAACCGACGTTCGGCACGATGCCGGGAACCTGACGCAGAACTTCTTCGGCGGTGTTCGACTGGCGAAGCGCGATGGTGTCAGCCGTGGTCACGTTGACCGGCGTGGACTGAACCAGGTTCGGGTTGCGGATGAGGCTGCCGGTAACGACGATCGCGGTGGGCTCGTTCGTTTCGGTGGCGGTATCAGCCTGCGGTGCAGTTTCCTGCGCGAACGCAGGAGCGGAAACGAGTGCGAGCGCGACAGCGAAAGGCGCGGCACCGGCCTTCAGCGCGGCGTTGTTGATGGTCTTCACGTGTCCAGTCCCTTCAATGGGCGGCCCCAATCCCTGATGGGATCCCCAAGGCCGCCGGAAGAAGTTCCTCTTTCCGGAATACCCTATCGTCCGGTCTGCGCCAGACATGACATAGGTAATACGAATTACGAGGAACGGTGGGCCTACTGGTAGATTTCGCCCTGTTTTTGGAAGGATGATCTTGGGGCAGGGTACAAAACGTTGCCGCTATGTGGCGCGATTGCAACACCCTGTCAGCGGCGGCTCCGGCCCGTCACCATGCCGCTGGCGGGCTGCCCCGCCCGAAAATTATGTCCGGATCGGCATTGCAACAATATTTTGCGCAGACAGCCCCCATCCGGGAAAGAAACGTGCGCCAGCCCGGAAAATCAGCGTGCCGGCGCAGCAAACAGGCGCGGATCGAGCCGCTTGCCCTGCCAGGTCAATGCCCAGTGAAGATGGGGTCCAGTTGCCCGGCCGGTCATGCCGACATGCCCGATCAGATCGCCCTGCCGCACCGTGTCTCCCTCGTGCACCACCAGATCGGAGCAGTGCAGAAACGCAGACGTGAGCCCCATCCCATGGTCGAGAATCAGGAGATGTCCTTCCAGCGTAAACTGCGCCTCGCTGGCAGCGAGGGTCACGACGCCATCGGCAGGGGCGCGAATCTCAGCCCCTTTTGGTGCTGCCAGATCAATGCCGGAATGATAGGCACCCGGCTCGCCGCGATAGATGCGCTGCGCGCCGAACTCGCCCGAAATGCGGCCCGCAGCAGGCCAGATCATCCCCTGCCGCCAGCCGCCTGCACTGCTGCCCAGCCGACGCGCCGCGCCGATCCGAGCCAGTTCGCCTGCGCGCAGCGCCTTGAATTCGGCATCGGGCAGTTTGCCGGGCCGCTTGGCAACGTTGATCCGCTCGATCCGCCAGGCGCGGGGCGCAATCGCCAGCGGCATGGAGAGGGAAAAGCCATCGTGCGACGTAACCGCCAGATCAAGGCCGGCGGGGGCATCCCGGTCAAATGCCGCGAAGAACGTGCCATCGTCTGCCAGCTGCAAAACGGTTCCGCCCAGCGTGACGGCGCGCGTACCCTTCGGTGCCGTACCGCGCAGCCACCCGCCCTGAGTCAGCCTGCCGCGATACTGTACCCCGCCCACAGCGGTGCTGGTTGGCTCAGGCGATGGTGCCGGAACCGTGACCGGAGCGGACGATGCAACCGCCACGGGCGGCGCGGACAGGGCTGGACCCTGGCTGGCCCCGCAGGCTCCCAGCACTGCCGCCGCCGCTAAGGCCCCCCGCAGCGCTGCGCCTGCCGGAGACATCGCAGCCATTGGGTAGCTGCGCTTCATTCCTCGCCGAGCAGGCGGCGTGTGGCGATTTCGGCGCTGGCATAGGCTTCCTGACGCTCCACGCTCCAGTAGCGCAGCATGTCGAGCCCGATCTGCACGCCGCTGACCGCGCACAGCACATGATCGCCCGCGCTAAGCTGGCGAAAGTGGCTGGGCAGATAGTGAAGACGCGCGAGGCGATTGGCAGAGTTCATCAGCATTCGGCCAACCTAATGCCTTGCGCGGTGCAAAGCAATTTCGCCTTACAACAGCTTGGGCTGGGTATCCCCCGGCGCGGGCGCCGCGCGCGGCTTTGCCGGTGCGCGAGATACTTGCGCAGTGGGCGCGCTGCCCGGCGCAACCTCGAGCACGCCGTCGGCAAACTCCAGATGCAGCAGGCTGGCGCTTTGCGCCGCCGCGCGCGAGCGGACCAGTTCCCCGGCCGCATCCGTGACCAGCACATAGCCGCGCCGCAGGGGTGCCTTGGGATCAAGCGAGCGCCGCACCCGGTCGAGCGCCGCCAGGTCTGCCCGCGCCGTATCGATGCGCTGCGAAACGAGCGCAGGCCGCAGGCGCTGGGCCACCAGTCGATCACGCCCTTGCCGCAGCCGGGCATCGAGCACGGCCGGCCGCAGCCCGGCGCTGCGCTGCGCCAGTTGCGTGGCCGCCAGCCCGGTGCGGTGTGCCAGCGCGCGGCGCAGGCGTTCCCCCAGATCGTCAAGCCGCTGCGCTTGGCCCTGGAGCAAGGCCTGCGGTTCGGGCAGGCGCCGCGCGCGCTGCTCCAGCCGTTCGCGCGAGAGGGCCAGCAACCGCACCACCGCGCGCTGCTGCCGGGCATGGAAGTCGGCAAGGCCCGCCAGAAGTTCGCCGCGCACCGGCACTGCCATTTCCGCTGCGGCCGTCGGCGTGGGTGCCCGCACGTCCGCCGCGAAATCGGCCAATGTAGTATCAGTCTCGTGCCCCACCGCGCTGATCGTCGGGATCGTGCTGGCGGCAATCGCACGGACCACATCCTCGTCGTTGAAGCACCAGAGGTCCTCGATCGAGCCGCCGCCGCGCGCGACGATCACAAGATCGGGCCGAGGCACTGCACCGCCCGGTGCAATGGCGGAAAAGCCCCGCACCGCCGCTGCAATCTGCGCCGCCGCGCCCGGGCCTTGCACCAGCACAGGCCAGACCAGGACATGCGTCGGGAACCGGTCGCGCAGCCGGTGCAGGATATCGCGAATCACTGCGCCAGTGGGCGAAGTGACAACACCGATCACGCGCGGCAGATAGGGCAAGGACCGCTTGCGCGACGGCGCAAACAGGCCTTCCGCCTCCAACCGCGCCTTGGTTTTGGCCAGGAGCGCGAGGAGCGCGCCTTCACCGGCGATCTCCATCCGCTCGATCACGATCTGGTAGTTCGAACGGCCCGGATAGGTCGTCAGCTTGCCGGTCGCGATCACTTCCACGCCGTCTTCCGGCAGAAAGCCCAGCCGCTGCGCTCCGCCGCGCCACATCACCCCATCGAGCCGCGCGTTCTCATCCTTGAGGCTGAGGTAAAGGTGGCCCGAAGCGGCCCGCTTGACCCCGGAAAGCTCGCCCCGAACGCGCACGAAGCCGAAGCGATCCTCCACCGTGCGCTTGAGCAACTGGGATATCTCGCTGATCGAAAGCGCCGGGGCGTTGTCGCCCGCCGTCTGGGCGGCTAACAGCCCGCCATTCTGATCATCACGGTAAGGCGGCGTCTCTGGCATGAATATCCTGCTTATCGGCTCGGGCGGACGCGAACATGCGCTGGCATGGAAGCTGGCGCAATCGCCGCGTTGCACCACACTGTGGGCTTCGCCGGGGAACCCCGGGATTGCCGAGGTCATCGCCGCGCACAATGAGAGCAGCGATCAGGCTGGGGCGGGCGGCTGCGTCGCACTCACGCTCACCGATCATGCCGCCGTTGCCGCCTTCTGCGCCGAGCACAGCATCGCCCTCGTCGTCGTTGGCCCCGAAGCGCCGCTGGTCGATGGTCTTGCCGATTCGCTGCGCGCGGTGGGCATCGCGGTGTTCGGGCCGGGGAAGGCCGCTGCGCAGCTCGAAGGCTCCAAGGGCTTCACCAAGGACCTATGCGCCCACGCCAGTATCCCAACCGCAGGCTATGTCCGCGCGAAAAGCGCTGCCGAGGCGCACGCCGCGCTGGCCGGCTTCTCGCTTCCGGTGGTGATCAAGGCCGATGGCCTTGCAGCTGGCAAGGGCGTGGTGATCCCCCAGACTGCTGAAGAAGCCGCGGCCACGGTGGACGACATGTTTGGCGGGGCTTTCGGCGGGGCGGGGGCCGAAGTGGTGATCGAGGAATTCCTCGAAGGCGAGGAAGTCAGCCTCTTCGCGATCACCGACGGCAGCGCCATCGCGCTGTTCGGCTCGGCGCAGGATCACAAGCGCGTGGGCGAGGGTGATACTGGCCCCAACACCGGCGGCATGGGCGCCTACAGCCCCGCACCAGTGCTGACCGCTCAGCTGGAAGCCCGCGCGATGGCCGAAATCATCGCCCCCACGGTGAAGGCCATGGCCGAGGCCGGGATGCCCTATTCCGGGGTGCTGTTTGCCGGGCTGATGCTGACCGCAGAGGGGCCCAAGCTGATCGAATACAACTGCCGCTTCGGCGATCCGGAATGCCAGGTGCTGATGATGCGGCTGGAAAGCGATCTCGTCGACTTGCTCGACACTTGCGCACGCGGCGAACTGGCTGGGGCTGCTGCGCCCGAACTGGCCTCCGAAAGCGCGATGACCGTGGTGGTAGCGGCAAAGGGCTACCCCGCGACGCCCTTGAGCGGCGGTGTCATCGCCAACGTGGCGGCTGCCGAAACGGATAGCGCGAAAGTGTTCCACGCGGGCACGGCAAGTGCCGCGGATGGCACGCTGGTTGCCAAGGGCGGACGAGTGCTCAACGTGACGGCCACGGGGGCGACCCTGCGGCAAGCGCGCGACCACGCTTATGCCGCCTTGTCAGAAATCGGCTACGCAGATGGCTTCTGGCGCAGCGATATCGGCTGGCGCGAACTGGCGCGCCAAACCTGAACGTATCGCCTGCTCGCTTCTCCTGATCTGAGCGCCGCCCTCAGCTGAGCCGCTCTGTCACCAGCGCGGCCAGGTCAGCCTCAGGCCGCGCACCATAGTGCGAGATGACTTCGGCCGCGCAAATCGCACCAAGCTGGAGGCATTCGGCAAGGCTCTTGCCGTGCACATGGCCAAACAGGAACCCGGCGGCGAAGAGGTCGCCCGCGCCCGTCGTGTCGATCACGCGCTCGACCGGTTCGGCGGGCACCGAAACATGTTCGCCATGCGCCACCGCATGTGCACCGTTTTCGCTGCGAGTCACGACCAGCACCGGCACCTTGGGCGCAAGCTGCGCGATCCCGGCGTCGAAATCATCCTCGCCGGTCAGTGCGGCCAGCTCGTGTTCGTTGGCGAACAGGATGTCGATCTCGCCGCCTTCGATGAGCGCGCGGAAATCATCGCCGTGGCGGGCAATCACGAACCCATCGGACAGGGTAAACGCCACCTGCCGCCCGGCCGCGCGCGCGGCCTCGATGGCGCGGCGCATCGCCCGCCGGGGCTCTTCCGGATCCCACAGATAGCCTTCGAGATAGAGCACCGAAGAATCGGCAATCACGCTCTCATCCAGCGCAGAGGCGGGGAGGAACTGCGAGGCGCCGAGATAGGTGTTCATCGTGCGCTGGCCATCGGGCGTCACGAAAATCAGGCAGCGGGCGGTTGCGGGGTCTTCGCCGCGCGCGGGGGTCGCGAAATCAATGCCGCCTGCGCGGATATCGTGCGCGAAAACCTCACCCAGCTGGTCGTCCGCCACCTGACCGATGAACGCGCACTTCGCCCCAAGCGCCGCCAGGCCAGCGAGCGTGTTCGCCGCAGAACCACCCGAGATTTCTCGCGCCGGACCCATCGCTTCATAAAGTTCATGCGCGCGCGCCGTGTCGATGAGCGTCATTCCGCCCTTGGCGAGGCCCAGCCGCGCAATGTCCTCCTCCGCGGCAGGCGCCATCACATCGACGATGGCATTGCCGATGGCGATCACATCGAAACGGGCGGGAACAGTGTTCATGCGGGAACTCCAGCGGAGCCAGGCAAACTGGCAGGATTACGTAATATGGCCGTAGCGGGCACGGCGGACCGGCGCAACGCCGCGCTACGCCGTGCTGCACCGCGTTGACACCGCGCGGCGCAGCGGCGATTCACCAGCGCCATGACGCCGCGCCACCTGCTCGCCCTTCCCGCGCTGCTCGCGCTTGCTGCGTGTGGCGGCAGCACGGATGCCGTGCGCCCGCTGCCCGCACCGCCGGTGCCTCGCACCGTGCGCCCCGCTTCCCCGGCAACAATCCAGACCCAACGGCCCAAGGCGCAGTTGCAGGTGCTCCCCGGGCTTGAAGGGGTGATCGGCGCCGATGCCGAAGCGCTGACCCGTCAGTTTGGTGCGCCCCGGATCGATGTGCGCGAGGGCGATGCCCGCAAACTGCAATGGAGCGCCGCCCCCTGCGTGCTCGATGCCTATCTCTATCCGCCCGATGGCGGCGGCCGCCCTACCACGACATTTGTCGATGCGCGGCGCGGCGATGGCCGCGATGTCGACCGCGCGGCCTGCGTCGCGGCGCTCAGGAAGACTCGCTGACTGCACAAGCCGGCACATCCGGCAGCATGGTCCAGGGCGCAAACGCAGGCACGCCGGTGCGGGACACATCGGCCAACGAATAGCGGTCCAGCACGGTGAGAAAGGCTTCCAGCGCCTCGGCCAGCACGCCGCTCAGCGCGCAATCGGTGCGCAGCGCGCAAGTCGCGCAATCCGCCAGGCGCATCCCTTTTTCCAGTTGGCGCACAGCCTCGCCCACCGTGATGGCGGCAGGATCACGGGCCAGCGCAATGCCCCCGCTGCGCCCGCGCTGCGAAACGGCAAGGCCCGCCGCGACCAGCGCCTGCGCCACTTTGGCGACATGGTGATAGCTCAGCCCCTGCTGCGCGGAAAACGCGGGCAGGCTGATCGAACTGCTTCCTTCCCGAGACATGCGCGCCAGGACGATGAGGAGGCGCAGGCCGAAATCGGTGTGCTGGGTAAGCTGCATGGCGGCGCCGAGACTCCATTTTTCGCTTGCCATAATCAAGCAGATTAAATACCAGTATTTTTAATACCTGATTAGAGAGGCCCCATGCGCACAGCATCCGAACACGCCCGCACCATCGTCAAAGCAACCGCTCCCGCGATCGAGAAGCACGGGGTGGAGATCACCACTGCAATGTACAAGCGCCTGTTTCAGGACGATGATGTGAAGGCGATGTTCGATGCCGCCGCGCAGGAAAGCGGCGAGCAGCCACGCCGTCTCGCCAATGCGATCATCGCTTATGCGAAGAATATCGACCATCTCGAAAATCTTGGGTCTGCCGTCACCCGCATGGTGAAGCGCCATGTCGAGACCGGGGTGCACGCCGAACACTATCCCCATGTCGCCGCAGCGCTGTTGCCCGCGATTCGCGATGTGCTGGGCGCCGAAATTGCCACCGACGAGGTGCTCGCCGCCTG